>CALZMK010000150.1 GCA_945788545.1 uncultured Prevotella sp. | reverse complement strand
TTGGGCACTGCATAGGGAATATAGCCGAGTCCTCCGTTCTGCGACGATGCGGTCAATGTCTTGTTGGCATTGGCATGGGCATTGGCTACGCTCTGACCCTGATTAATGTAGTTGTTATATAGAGCCTTATAGTTTGTTTCGATATAAAGAGCCGGATTGTCGATAGTCTCGTAGCGCTTTGAGGCGCGACTGCTCGAACCCAATTTCACGTCGAGCGTGATACTTGTGCGGGCCTTCTCGCCCTTCTTTGTTGTGACGATTATCACACCGTTGGCACCGCGTGCTCCATAAAGGGCATTCGAGGCGGCATCCTTGAGCACTGTCACCGATGACACATCAGAGGGATTGATACTGTTCCAGTCACCGTCGTAGGGCGCACCGTCAAGAACGATGAGCGGAGCCTTGCCGGCATTGATACTGCTGATACCACGAATGCGGAATTCAGGGGCGGCATCGGGTGCTCCCGAATGAGAGTAAGCCTGAAGTCCTGCCACATTTCCCTGTAAGGCTTCCATCACGTTGGTCACTTGGCGCTGTTCCAGTTTCTTACTGTCAACAACACCTGCCGAACCAGTGAATGATGATTTCTTCTGTTCTCCAAAGGCCACGACCATAACTTCGTCGAGCACCTGGTCGTCGTTTTCCAATACAATCTTCATTGAGGCCTGCGGATTAACGCTCTTCGTCTTCATTCCGACGTAGGATACGAGCAGTTTGTCACTGGCTTTCACGCCTTTTAGCGTAAACTTGCCTTCTAAATCTGTCTTTGTGCCATTCTTACTTCCGCTGATCATGACGGAAGCACCTATCACGGCCTCATTGTTTTCATCCACGACAACTCCTTTCACACTAAGTGTCTGGGCGATTGTCGCGACGGTGACCATAAATGCTGTCACCAATGTTAATAATCGTCTTCTCATTTGCTTTTGTTCTTTTCTCTTATTATTTATAGTTTGTGTAAAAAGGGGGAAGCTAAGGGAGGAAGTACCACTCCCTTAACTCCCTGTTATAGAGGGTTATTCAACAGCGGGAGCCTCGTGCTGACCACTACCGTAGCGGTGGTATTCGAACGAGATGCTCTGCTCCTTGATATAGTGTACAAGCTCGACACGACCGTCCTTCACAGGAACGTCGGTGGCAATAAACTTGTTGGTAGCCGCTGCACGCTCGTACATCGCCAATGGGATGTTGGGTGAGCAGGTGCGGATGCGCTCGTAGGATGGCATTGATGCGATGAACGCGTCGAGGCTTTCCTTCTTCAGTGTGGCACCCGTAGAGGCGAGAGCTGCTGAGCGGTCGTCTGAGGGGTCGAAACTGATGGTGAGCGGGGTGCCGCATATCTTGGCTGCGAGGGCTATCATCTGAGCCTGCTCGTTGGTGTCATCCTTCTGCAGACGGAGTGCCATACCGCCCTTGAGAGGCAGATAGCGGAACACGTTCTGCTCGCCGGCGCACTTGTTCCAGTCTCTTGCATGGCGGAACTCGCTCTCCCATGCCTCGGCATAGCTGAGGCGATAGTCGGTCTTCGAGCCTGGCTTGTCGGTGATGATGGTGAACTGTGCGCAGTAGTTGGGACCACCGGCCTTGATACCACCACCGAATGCCGACAGCTTCATACCGCCGAACGGCTGACGATTGACAATGGCACCTGTGATACCTCTATTAATATAAAGGTTACCAGCCTGGATGGAGTTCTTCCACAAGTCGCGCTCTGCCTCGTCGAGACTCTGGATACCTGATGTCAATCCGTAGTCGAGACCGTTGACGAGGTCGATGGCCTCCTGCAATGTGTCGAACGGACATACAGAAAGCATCGGACCGAAGAGCTCGGTGCGGAATGAGTAGTTGCCTGGTTTTACGCCCATCTTCACTGTGGGTGCGAGGATATACTTCTTCTTGTCAATGAACTTAGGAGCCACGAGCCACTCTTCACCCGGTTCGAGAGTGTTGAGAGCCTTGAGTAACTTCTCGTTCTCGTTGGTAATCATCGGACCGACGATGTTTCCGGCATTCCATACGCTGCCCACCTTCATTGATGTTGCGCAGTCCTTCAGTTTTACGCGGAATTCCTCGCTCTCATATACCGAACGCTCAACGAGCAGCAGTGAACAAGCGGAGCACTTCTGTCCGGCATTACCGAAGGCAGATGCGCAGGCGTTCATGATGGCGTGGTCGCGGTCGGCAGATGCAGTCACTATCATGACGTTCTTACCGCCTGTCTCGGCAGAGAGCGGAGTGGTGGGGTTGGCACGTGTGATGGCCTGTGCGGTCTCTGTACCACCAGTCAGGATGACATGCTTGATCTCAGGAGCTGAGGTGAGTTTCTTCAGTGCGTCGCGCTCAGTGATAACCACCTGCAGAGCCTCCTTTGGCACACCGGCATCCCAGAATGCCTTGGCGAAGAGCCATGCTACGGGAGCAGCCACGGTGGCGGGCTTCAAGATACAAGTGTTACCCGATGCCAAGGCTGCAACTACACCGCCGCAAGGAATGGCGCACGGGAAGTTCCATGGCGAGATAACCAAGATGGTGCCCTTGGCCTTGATATCTACATCCTTCAGTGCGTAGAACTTCTTCATCGAAGGAGTATAGAAGCGGGCATAGTCGATACCCTCGCTCACCTCAACGTCGCCCTCGACAACAGTCTTGCCGGTGATGGCGCACATGCAACCGATAAGGTCGCCACGCATCTCGCCGAGGCGGTTGGCTGCATCGTACATAATCTTGTGACGCTCCTCGATGGTGGTCTTGCGCCAGCCCTTCGGGTCTTCGTCTGCTATCTTGATAATCTTCTCAATCTGCTCAACGTTGGCCTTCGACATCTCGCATACTTCAACCTCGTCGTCCTGACAACGGTCGAAATACTTGGCGCGACTTGCGTTCTCAACAGTCTCGGCACCAATCTGGGTGGGGATGATGTACGGTTTGTCAGCCTTCGACTTCTTCCACTTCTTGAATATCTGACGCTGCCACTCCTGGTTGCACTCGCGGTCGAAGTCGGTGTCGGGCTCGTTCTTCATCTCGTCCATTGGAGGCACTGGCTTGTAGGGCTCCAGGCGGTTCTGCTTGCGATGAGGCTCGTGTGGAATCTTGTCCTTGATGGCGTAAGCATCCTCAAACTGCTTCTTGAGGAAATCCCATGCCTCGGTGTTGGGCTTGAGGTTGAACGAGTGGGTGAGGAAGTTGTCGGGTGCGGTGTTCTCGTCCATACGGCGAACGAGGTAAGACACTGCGTTGAGGAAGTGCTCGTCCTTAACCACGGGAGTATAGAGAATCACGTGGTTGCCCAACTTCGACTGTGCCCTCCATACGTGGTCGGCCATACCTTCGAGCATCTCGAAGCAGAAGGTGTCCTTAGGAGTGCCATACTTCTGTGTGAGCAGATATGCGTATGAGATAGTATAGAGGTTGTGCGAAGCCATACCGATGTGCAGATACTTCGAGTTCTCGGGCAGAAGTCCGCGCTCAATGATATGCAGGTAGTTGGCATCCACCTCGGTCTTGTTCGGGCGAACAGGGTTCTCCCATCCGCGCAGCGAGGCAACAACGGTCTCCATATCGAGGTTACAGCCCTTCACGATACGCATCTTGATAGGTGCACCGCCGCGTGAGCAACGCTCCTTGGCAAATTCGAGCAACTCGCTCTGGAATCCCCATGCATCGGGCAGGTATGACTGAACAACGATACCGGCAGAGTAGGTGAGGAACTCAGGCTTTGATAGCACTTCCTTGAAGAGGCGCATGGTCAAGTGGGCATCCTTATACTCCTCCATATCGAGGTTGATGAACTTGGCGCGCTTCTTGCCGTATTCGTCAACGTAGGGATTGTCGATGGCAGCCTGGTAAAGCTCCGACATACGGCGCACCAATTCAGGGAACGACTCCTCATAGTTGAGGGCGTGGGTCTGGGCATAGATACCTGAAATCTTCACTGATATATAGTTGATGTCCGGTTCCTTGAGAGCCTCAAGATAGCTGTAGTAGCGCTTGTCGGCCTCTTCGTCGCCAAGCACCACCTCACCCAGCAGGTTGACGTTCTGACCGATCTTCTGCTCAAAACGTGTGGCAAGGTGATTGGTGAGATGAGGACGTGCGGCATCGATGATGACACGGGATGTGTCCATGCGCAGGCGCTTCTTGATGATAGGTATGGCGATGGGGTAGAAATAGTGACCGAACGACTGATACATTTTGAACAGGAAGCGGTCGCGTCCGTTGAGGAACTCGGGCACTCCATACTCGTCGATGAGAGTCTTGATGCGCTTGGCGAGTTTCTTAGAGTCGCGTATCTGCGACGACTCGTCGAGCATCTTCACCAGGAACTTCTTGTCGCTGGGTCTTTGCACCATTGTTGCATACTTGTGCTGCTCTGCACGCTCTGCAGGAGTAATACTCTCCTCGCAGGTGTTATACAGCGTCATCAACCACTCTTCTACTTCTTTTATTGTTGGCTTTTCCATAATGTAGTTTTTTGTTTGTTTAGTGTGAAATAATGTTTAATTCCTTATGATTGGGTACAATAACCCCACGCCTGACTTCTTTCGTAGGAAGCCAAGTATGTCATAGAGTGCAGACAAAAGGTCTGAACCCAAGAATTAAACGGTCGGACTAAACATCACTGCACGGTAGCGGTGCAGTTCGGAAAGAGCCTGAAGCGAATAATTGTCAAAATACATACGTTTCATTGCTGTGTTCTGTTAATGTTAATAATCAATATTTCGATTGCAAAGGTAAACAATATATTTTAAACCACCAAACATTTTGCTGCTTTTTTTATATAAATACTATCATTTTGCCATTTTTTCTATGTTTTATGGCATAAAAAAGCTGCCATTTAGTGCTTTGATTGCACAAAATGGCAGCTTTGAGCAGTTTTGATGGATACTTATTTCACTAAAACCTTCTTCTTACCTATTATATATATACCCTTCTCGGTAGGGGTCTTCACCCTCTGGCCTCTCAGGTTGTATATCTTGTCGGTGATTTCGAAGTCCATTGTAGGCATGGAGATTCCAGTGCCTTGTCCGTCGTTATAGGCATAAATAAGTAACAGCTTGCCGTTGTCGAACACTAAGCCATACGGTACGTCGCCAACCAAGAATGGCATATAACCTTCGTATGTATTGGGGTTGATAGTCCATAGGCATATCGTCTCCCCTGTATTTTCGGCTTTGCTCACAAT
>CALZMK010000149.1 GCA_945788545.1 uncultured Prevotella sp. | reverse complement strand
CGAGCTCTGCACTCCGATAATCTACGGTTCGCCCAAGGTGGCGGCCTATCACAAGAAACTGCTCGGTATCAACACCCAGTTCAGCATTATCGACCGCGCCGAGGAGGCAAAGGACGGACGTCTCAATATGCTTGCCACATTCGACGATGAGGTGAAGGTGGATTTTGGCGTTCCCTCTCCCGAGGCAGGCGAGGCAGCCCTCAAGGCACTCGACAGGGCGATGACCGACTATCGTTCCGAACTCTACGACGTGCTAGTCACCGCTCCCATCAACAAGAAGAATATCCAGAGCAACCTGTTCCATTTCCACGGACACACCGAGTATATCGAGGATTGCGTGGGCGAGGGCAACAAGGCTCTCATGGTTCTCACCAACGGCAGTCTGCGTGTGGCTCTTGTCACCACTCATCTTGCCATCAAGGATATTGCCGGTGCCATCACCAAGGAGCGCATCGTCGAGAAGGCCACAATCCTGCATAAGAGTCTGAAGCGCGACTTCCGCATCTCCAACCCTCGCATTGCCGTTCTCGCCCTCAATCCCCATGCCGGCGACTGCGGAGTGATGGGTGATGAGGAACAGACAATCATCGCCCCCGCCATCGACGAACTCTCGGAGAATGGCATTCAGGCCTTCGGACCCTATCCCGCCGACGGATTCTTCGGCAGCGGACAGTATAACAAGTTCGATGCCGTCCTTGCCATGTATCACGACCAGGGTCTTGCCCCGTTCAAGACACTTGCCGTGGAGGATGGAGTCAACTACACCGCCGGACTGCCCATCGTGCGCACATCGCCCGACCACGGCACTGCCTACGACATCGCCGGAAAGGGCGTTGCCGACGAGAACTCGTTCCGCCAGGCTATATTCATGGCAATAGATATCTTCCGCAATCGTGCCAACTACGACGAACCGTTTGCGAATCCCCTTCCCAAACTCTATCACGAGAAGAAGGACGACAGCGAGAAGGTGCGTTTCAACATACCGAAACCCAAAGACCAGTTTAAGTGAAAAAGAAATACCAGAACATATTCTTCGTGTTCGGCCTTGCTGTTCTTGCGTTGATGGTCAGCCAACTCGACTTTGCCCAGGTGTGGAGCGGGTTGTGCAGGGCGGGCTATTGGTTTGCCGCAGTCATAGCCCTGTGGTTTTTCCTCTATATGTTCAACACCGCCTCATGGTATGTCATCATCAACAATGCCGGCGACGCTAATGACAAGAATGTGAAGAAGGTGGGGTTCTGGTGGCTTTATAAGATAACCGTGACGGGGTTTGCCCTCAATTATGCCACTCCCGGTGGGCTGATGGGTGGCGAACCCTATCGCATTATGTCGCTCTCGCCGAAGATAGGCACCGAGCGCGCCTCGTCGTCGGTCATCCTGTTTGCCATGACGCATATCTTCAGCCACTTCTGGTTTTGGTTTCTCTCGGTGTTGCTCTATGTCGCCATCCATCCTGTAAACATAGCGATGGGAGTCATACTCTCGCTTGTCACCCTGTTCTCGCTTGTTGCGATATGGTTTTTCGTCAAGGGCTACAAGAAGGGCATTGCCGTCAGCGTCCTTGGAATGTTGAGCCGTTTTCCCCTCGTCAAGCGCTGGGCACAGGGCTTCTTCGACCGCCATCGCGAGCAGTTGGCGAATATCGACAGTCAGATAGCGTCGCTCCACAATCAAAACCCCAAGGCCTTCCTTTCGGCAGTGCTGCTCGAGTTGTCGTGTCGCATAGTGTCGGCACTTGAGATATATTTCATCCTGCTCGTCATCATGCCCTCGGCCAACTATCTCGACAGCATCCTCATCCTTGCCTTCACCTCGTTGTTTGCCAATATGCTCTTCTTCATGCCGTTGCAGTTGGGCGGTCGCGAGGGAGGCTTTTTGATGTCCGCCAAGGGTTTGGCGCTCACCACGAGTGCCGGCATCTTTGTGGCACTAATAGTGCGCATTAGAGAGCTAATTTGGACCGCAATAGGCCTATTACTCATCAAATTCGACAAAAAAAGCTAAAATATAGGCAGAAAATGTGGTAATATCAAAAAAAGTGTGTACCTTTGTCCTCTAAAATGAAAGTATCAGAGCTTCAAGACATAAAACAGCGATACAAGATTGTAGGCAACAGCCCGTCTTTGAATCACGCGCTCGACGTCGCTCTTCAGGTGGCGCCCACAGATTTGAGTGTGCTGATAGTAGGCGAGAGTGGAGTGGGCAAGGAGGTCATCCCCCGCGTCATCCACGACTGCTCTCCCCGTCGCCGTGGCAAGTATTTCGCCATCAACTGCGGTTCGATTCCCGAGGGAACAATCGACAGCGAACTCTTCGGTCATGTCAAGGGCTCCTTCACCGGTGCGATAAGCGACAGTCCGGGATACTTCGGTGCAGCCGACAAGGGCACGCTCTTCCTCGACGAGGTGGGCGAGTTGCCCATATCCACCCAGGCTCGCCTGCTGCGTGTGCTCGAGACGGGAGAGTATATCCCCGTGGGAGCCACCGACGTGAGGAAGACCGACGTGAGGGTGGTGGCAGCCACCAATGTCAATATGCAGCGAGCCATCAGCGAGGGACGCTTTCGCGAGGATCTCTACTATCGACTCAACTCGATACCCATCCACATGCCCCCGTTGAGGGAACGTGGCGACGACATCCCCCTGCTGTTCCGCTTCTTTGCCATGCAGATGGCTGAGAAATACAAGATGGAGAAGGTGGTGCTCACTGATGAGGCACGCGCCATGCTCATGAGATACAAGTGGCCCGGCAACATCCGCCAGCTCAAGAACGTCACCGAGCAGATCTCCATCCTCAGTCCCCAAAGGGAGATAACCGCCGAGGTGCTCTCGGAGTATATACCCCAGGACTTGGAGACCACCCAACTCGTGTCGATGAGCCACAAGGGCGACTCCGACCACAGTTTCGAGAGTGAGCGCGAGATACTCTACAAGATACTGTATGAGTTGCGTGGACACGTCAACGAACTGACACAGGAGATTGACTCGCTCAAGAAGAAACTCAACGCATCCACTCCCAACACCCCCGCCGTGGCAGCGCCCACGCAGAACTATCTGCCCCGGGTGGCAGAGGACGCCGTGGCCGAGGAATATGTGGAGCCCAACAACTCGCTCAACCTCGAGACCATCGAGAAGCAGATGCTCGTCAAGGCATTGGAGCGCAACAACGGCAACCGCAAGAAGGCGGCAGAGGAACTCGGATATTCCGACCGCACCCTCTACAGGCGACTCAAGCAGTATGGCCTGGAAGATTATTAAAAACTCTCAGAGAGTGAATAAATGACGATGAACATACGTATAAAACATATATCAAAGGTGGCGCTTGCGCTATGTCTTGCAGTCGTGCCCATGGCGTGCTCGGTGTCGGTGAAGTTCAACGGCGCCAGCATCGACTATTCGCAGACGAAGACCATACAGATAGCCGACTTCCCCATACGCTCAAGCTACGTCTGGGGACCGATGGGCCCTATCTTCAACAACCAGTTGAAGGATATCTTCGCCAGCCACACCAAACTGATACAGGTGAAGCGTAATGGCGACCTGAAGATAGAGGGCGAGATAACACGCTACGACCAGCGCAACAAGTCGGTGTCGAGCGAGGGTTACTCATCTCAGACCGAACTCTCGATGACTGTCAACGTGAGGTTTACCAACAATGCCAACCACTCGCAGGACTTCGAGCGCCAGTTTACAGCGCAATCCACATACGAGAACACCCAGTCGCTCAATGCTGTGCAGGAAGAACTGGTGACACAGATGGTGAAAGAGATCACCGACCAGATATTCAATGCCACAGTGGCTAACTGGTAATATATGTCATATATATAATAAGGTATAAGGTACAGACTATGGAATTGACACGACTGATCAACCACCCCGACGAGATGGACCGCGATACGCTATATGAGTTGCGCTCCCTTCTTGCACTGTATCCTTATTTCCAGACGGCACGCCTGCTCATGTTGCAGAACCTCTATCTGCTCCACGACCCCACCTTCGACGAGGAATTGCGTCGTGCCGCCATATACATCACCGACCGCAAGGTGCTGTTCCGGCTTATCGAGGCTGCCCACTACAAACTGCAGCCGCAGAAGAAGCGCGACGTGCCCGCTCCGAAAGGCAATGCCCCCCAGGAGAGCCGCACCATATCGCTCATCGACAACTTCCTCGAAACCATACCCGTGGAAGAAGAGGAAAAAAACGATGCCCAGCGCCCCAAGCGCAAACCCACACCTGCCGATGCCGCCGTTGACTATGTGGCATATCTCCTCGAGAGCGAGGAAGACGAAAAAGGCGAGGAGGCAACACCCCAACTCAAGGGACAAAGCCTTATCGACAGTTTCATCGAGCAGGACAGGGGCAAGATAGTGCTCAGCGAGACACCCGAGTTTGTGCCGCAAATCAACGATGGCACCGACGAGGGCGGCAAGGAAGGCGAAGAAGGCTTCTTCACCGAGACCCTCGCCCGCATCTATATCAAGCAGGGCAGATACACCAAGGCATTAGACATTCTGCGCAGGCTCAATGCCAATACCCAGCAGAAGAACACCTTCATCGCCGACCAGATAAGATTCTTAGAGAAACTGATTATAAATAACAATAAAAAATAAAAAAAAAGAAAGATGTACACATTATTGGTAATTTTAATTTGCCTGGTGGCAGTGCTCATGATTTGCATTGTCCTTATCCAGGAGTCAAAGGGTGGCGGTCTCTCTTCGAGCTTCGCATCCTACAATCAGATTGGTGGCGTTCGCAAGACAACCGACTTCATCGAGAAGACAACATGGTCGCTTGCCGTTGCCATGGTAGTCATCAGCGTAGCATGTGCTTATGTGGCACCTCAGGCTGTTCACGATTCTTCAGTGATGGAGAACATCGAGAATCCCACCACCAACCCCAACAACCTTCCGGGATTTGGTGCCAGTCAGACCAAGGAGGCAGCTCCTGCCGCCGACAAGAAAGCTGCTCCCGCAGCAGCTGAAAAAGCAGCTCCTGTAGCTCCTGAGGCACCTGCACAGCCCAAATAATTAAAAATTATGTTAAAAGGTACGGCATTTATTTGGTAGTTTCAAATAAATTCCGTACCTTTGCACTCGCTTTTGAGAAGTAACCCATTCGGGTAAGCAAATCGAGGCAAACATGGTGCCCGTAGTTCAGTTGGTTAGAGCGTCAGATTGTGGTTCTGAATGTCGTGGGTTCGA
>CALZMK010000148.1 GCA_945788545.1 uncultured Prevotella sp. | reverse complement strand
ACACAAAAGAAGAATTGGAATCAATGGACATCACCAAATTGGTGACTGTTGCCAGCGAGTTGGGCATTAAGGTGTCGCCTAATGACCAGCTTGAAAACGTGGTGTATGCCATTTTGGACAAAGCTGCCGAGGAGTCGGCTGCCAACACTACGTCAAGAAGGAAAAGAACAAGAATTGTAAAGAAGGATACCGACAAGGTATATACAGTGAAGGGCTCAGACGGCGAGAACTTCGACGTCAACGGAACAAATGGCAAGAAGGCTGCCGCCAAAGCAACCAACAGCGAGGAAGTTGCTGCTGAACCGGCTCCGGCTCCCGCCCCGAAGAAACGCGGAAGGAAGAGCAAGGCCGAACTTGCAGCCATCGCCGCTGCCGAGGCTCTTAAGGCTGCACAGGAGACACAAGCCGCCGAGGAAGCATCTGCTCAGGATACAGCCGCCCCCATCGAGGATGCCGCCCCGCAAGAGGCTCCCGCTATTGAAGATGTGCCGACGGAAGCACCCGCTACCGAGGAAACTGTTGCAACAAATGCCGAGGAAAACGTGGAGGTTAAAGCCGAAGGTGCTAATGGAGGAAACGTAGAGGAGCAACCCACTGCCGAGATGGTGGAGATGTTGAAAAACAAGATGGAACAGCATAATCAAGAGAATGCTGCTGGTCTTGATGCCAACGGAAGGGGTATGGATGCTGAGGGTAGATGGCTCGGCGACCCGAAAGACGGCACCGACTTTATCGTAGTGGAAGACGTGCCCATCGAGGATCAGGAAGCAATGCCTACTCTCGACATCTTCGACCGTCCCATGACTTCGCGCAACGACAATGTCATGCCACAACAGAATGTGCCCGCAGTGGAAGAGGAAGAATACAACTTCGACGACATCATCGAGGGCAACGGAGTGCTTGAGATTATTGCCGACGGATACGGATTCCTTCGCTCAAGCGACTACAACTATCTGTCGTCACCCGACGATATATATGTATCTCCGCAACAGGTGAAGAGATACGGACTTAAGACCGGCGACGTGGTGGATTGCACCGTGCGCCCACCCCACGATGGCGAGAAATACTTTGCACTCAGCAATGTTAAGTATATCAACGGACGCAACCCGTCGGAGGTGCGCGACCGAGTGTCATTTGAACATCTCACTCCACTCTTCCCCGAAGAGAAATTCAAGCTCTGCGGTGATCCCGCCACAACAAATCCCAGTACGCGAATCGTAGATCTCTTCTCGCCAATCGGTAAGGGACAGCGCGCACTCATCGTGGCACAGCCAAAGACCGGTAAGACAATCCTCATGAAGGACATCGCCAACGCCATAGCAGCCAATCATCCCGAGGCCTACCTCATGATGTTGCTCATCGACGAGCGCCCCGAGGAGGTGACCGACATGAGCCGCACGGTGAATGCCGAGGTGATTGCATCTACATTCGACGAACCAGCCGACCGCCACGTGAAGATTGCGGGCATTGTGCTCGAAAAGGCTAAGCGCATGGTGGAATGTGGACACGACGTGGTTATCTTCCTCGACTCCATCACCCGACTCGCACGAGCTTATAACACTGTAAGTCCGGCAAGCGGAAAGGTGCTCACCGGTGGTGTGGATGCCAATGCCCTGCAGAAACCGAAGCGATTCTTCGGTGCGGCACGTAACATCGAGAACGGAGGTTCGCTCACCATCATCGCCACAGCACTAATCGACACTGGTTCGAAGATGGACGAGGTGATATTCGAGGAATTCAAGGGTACGGGTAATATGGAGCTCCAACTCGACCGCATGCTCAGCAACAAGCGTATCTTCCCGTCGGTCAACCTCGTTCAGTCGAGCACACGTCGCGACGACCTGCTGCAGGATCCGACAACACTCAACCGCATGTGGATAATACGCAAGTTCATCAGCGAGATGAACCCTATCGAGGCAATGAGCACTGTAAGAGACCGACTCATACAGACACGAAGCAACGAGGAGTTCCTGCTGTCAATGAACGGATAACAAGAAATGAAAGGTTACATATCAATAAAGATTTCAACGCTGAGGAAAATATCCTTGGCGTTGTTGTCATTAATAGCCTTAGGCACAGCTGGATACCTGCTGAAATGCCATTATGCCGACGAGACACCTTATGTAGAGACAAAGTCCTACTACGAACTCAGAGCTGACGGGCGGACCGTTCTATACTTCCGCTCGGCCGACCGCGACTCCATGCTCAACGGTATGTCGCTCTCGCCTCTGTCGGTGGATTATGCGGGGAATATGCCTGTCAGTCAGTCGGGATTATACGAGATGGTAGAGAAAAACCGCAATGCCATCAATCACCGTATATCCCAACTCGACTCCATACGTCAGGAACTCTACTACTACCTCGAGCGCCATAGCGTGCAGGACGAGGGATTCGACATGGTGGCAGAGAGGGTTACTGTCCTCGTCAACGAGATGACCAAGCTCGAGAAATGGCGCGACGCACTTGCCTCCATCGACGCCACCACCCATCTATACACTAAGAAGGTGGTGACACGACAAAGGATAGACAGTATCTCGCCCTCACCCATATTTGTGGGTATCGACGGAGGAATATGGACGCACGGACGATGGATAAGGGCGGAGCGCAGCGGCAAGGGCGTGAGCTTCGACTACTCAGGTCGCCCCGTGGCGGGAATATGGAATGCCGACACCATGGCGAGCGGAACGCGATATGACTTGCAAGGCGTGTATCGCGGACAAACCGACAGATGGATGCAGGCCTCAGGACACGGCACCTACCAATATGCCGACTGCACATACGAGGGACATTTTGACAACGACCGCGAGGAGGGATTCGGTGTGGCGGTATCCACCCTGAAGTTGCGCGCAGGCGAATGGAAGGGCGGCAAGTTCAAGGGCGAGAGAATGCAATACACCTCGGAGCGCATCTATGGTATCGACATATCCAAATACCAGCACGGCAAGGGGCGCAAGCGTTATCCCATACATTGGGGCGCACTGCGCATCACGAGTCTCGGACACATCAGCAACAAGAGGGCAAACGGCAAGGTTGACTATCCCGTGTCGTTTGTGTATATCAAATCCACGGAGGGCACAACCATACGCAATCAATATTATGCCTCCGACTATGCCCAGGCGCGCAAGCATGGGGTGAAGGTAGGAGCATATCATTTCTTCTCGACACGCACGTCGGGAGCAATGCAGGCGAAGTTCTTCCTGAAGAACTCCCGATTCCGCAGTGGCGACCTTCCTCCTGTGCTCGATGTCGAACCGACGGCTGCACAAATAAAGAGCATGGGTGGAGTGGATGTGATGTTCCGCAACATAAGGCAATGGCTCAAGGCTGTGCAGAGCGCCACGGGCGTCAAACCGGTGCTATATGTGGGGCAGTCGTTTGTCAACAAGTATCTCGACTCTGCCCCCGACATCAAGAAGAACTACAACGTTTGGATTGCCCGATATGGGGAGTTTAAGCCCGACGTCAAACTGCTCTACTGGCAATTGTCGCCCTACGGACGCGTGAATGGAATACACGGCGAGGTGGATATCAACGTGTTCAACGGATACCGCTCGCAATTTGATGTTTTTGTTCAACAAAACTGCATAAGATAATGACACACAACGTGATAATAGCAATAGGTTCGAATGTTTCGCGGGATAATCTCGCGAAATGTGCGCCGTTGCTGAGCGAATATATGGAGGTGGACAGCAAGTCGGATATTATCACCACCGACGCCATCGGCATGAAGTCGCCACAGTTTGCCAACCAACTGCTCAGCGGCACCACCGACAAGTCGGCCGACGAACTGACGCGCCTCACCAAGGAGACGGAGAAGGCACTCGGACGTGAACACGGTACGGGTATGGTGAGTATCGACATCGACATATTGCAATATGACGACATCCGACTTCACCTGCACGACTGGGAGCAAGATTATATAAAGCAACTATATTGTCAAATCAAGAAATAAAAACTACAATGAAAAAGACCGTAATCTCATTTATCCTCGCCTTAGTGGCGATGGCGGCAACAGCACAAGACTTCAATGAGTATTTCACTGGGAATACCCTTCGCCTTGACTATGTTTTTGCGGGCGACCGCAATAGTCAATCCATCTATGTTGACCAACTCACGCAGACACCGGGATGGTATGGCAGAAGACACAACCTCGACCGTCTGCCCCTCGAAGGCAACGGACAGATCACCATGCGCGACGCCAAGAGCCAGCGCATCATCTATCGCCACTCCTTCTCCTCCCTCTTCCAAGAGTGGCTTGCCACAGATGAGTCGAAGACAACACCCAAGTCTTTCGAGAACGTGTTCCTCGTGCCCTTCCCCAAGGACTCTGCCTATATCACCGTCGATTTGTTCGACTATCACCAGAAGACCGTCGCAACGCTCACGCATAAGGTGCGCCCCGACGATATCCTCATCCGCAAGATCAACCGTCCGCAGAATCCCTTCTCGGTAATCCATCCTGCCAAGGACAACTCCAACTGCATCAACATCGCCTTTGTGGCAGAGGGATATACCAAGGAGGAGATGCCCTCGTTCATCGAGGACACCAAGATTGCAGTGGATGCCCTTTTCAGTCATGCCACCTTTAATAAATATAAGGACTATCTGAATATCATCGCCGTGGAGTCGCCATCCAAGGAGAGCGGAACGAGCGAACCGGGCAACGGCAAATGGATAAACACCGCCCTGTCATCCCACTTCAACACATTCTATAGCGATCGCTACCTCACCACACTCCATCTCAAGCAGTTGCACGACCAACTCGTGGCAGTGCCCTACGAGCATATCATCGTGTTGGTTAACTCAACAAAATACGGCGGTGGAGGCATCTACAACAGCTACACTCTCACTGCCGCCAAAGACAAGTCGTTCCGCCCTGTTGTCGTGCATGAGTTCGGACACAGTTTCGGTGGTCTTGCCGACGAATATACCTACAGCAATGACGACCCAATGTATTTCTCTGACACCGAACCATGGGAGCAGAACATCACCACCAAGCATGACTTCAGCAAGAAATGGGGCAATCTCATCAAGGAGGGCAAGGCAGGCCTCGTCGAAGGCGGCGGATACCTCATCAATGGAGTATGGCGCGGTTGCGACACATGCCGCATGCGTGTAAATGAGGTTGACGACTTCTGTCCCGTATGCCAGCAGGCGCTCGAAAGGCTGATACTTTTTTATATTAAATGAGGAATTAGGAATTAGGAATTAGGAA
>CALZMK010000147.1 GCA_945788545.1 uncultured Prevotella sp. | reverse complement strand
CACTTCACCAGTCAGTACTGGTATGGATGCTATCGGTAGTGCCATATCTTTTATTTTTTTGCTATTCAACATTATATATTACCTTGCAAAGGTACTCATAAAAATTGAGAGTAAGCAACGTTTTACGATTTTTCTTGGTCTTTCAAAGTAAAAATCCTACTTTTCGAGCTGATTTTGGTAAAAAATCGACAAGTATAGACTCGTTATTAGGTACTTTTTGGGAACATTGGATTGATTAATTTATAACCTCTAAAAAGATAATGTAAACTATATGCGCGTACACGCGCGCATTCTATTATTTTTCATTTTCTTCTATCACTTCTATCACTATACGCATTAACACTCACGTTATCAAAGTATTAGCGAGTGATAGAAGGAGTGATAGAAGGAGTGATAGGAGTGATGTTATCAACAATCATCAATATTTGATAGGGCTCACGCCCCATCCTATGTTATGTCGCCCTTTCAGGGCTATACAACTGAATCGTTACAATTAGTGCCGTAATTGTTAAAAAACTGATATGTTATCACATTTTCTTAATTCTTAATTCTTAATTCTTAATTATTTATAGTACCTTTGCACAACTTATTGAAATAATATAGCTATATGGGAAGAAAAATAAGGAAAAGTTGTTTGGTAAAGGGAGTGCTTCTACTCGCTATCGTCATCGCATGCCCTATACTTTGCGTAAAGGCTTGCTCGGAAAATGACGATGAGAAACAGACAACGGGAAAGGATACAATAGTGAAGGATGGGACAATAGTAGATACCGCCCTCGTGAGCCGACTAAAGGAATTTGCAAGCAAACAAAGACCGGAAGGCAAGTTTGCCTTTCACGTCTATGACATCACAGCCGACAAGCCTGTATATGGCTGCAACGACACCTTGGCCCTGCCTTCGGCATCTTGCATGAAGTTGTTGTCGGGAATAGCCGGACTGCAACTGTTGGGCACCGACTATCACTACTGGACGGGTATTTTCACCAAGGGCAAAATAGACAATGATGGCACTCTTAATGGCGACATAGCCTTCCGCGCCGGACTCGACCCTCAACTTATGGCTCCCGACCTTAATGAATTTGCCAAGGCCGTGAGGAGAAAGGGTATCAAGCGACTAAGCGGAAAACTGATTGTGGATCTTTATCTCACCGAACCAGTGAAGAGCGAGGAGCATTGGTATCCGTGGGATCTCACCTTCTCAAAATACGGACTATTCTACAAGGGTGGCGACAGGGTTGTGAAGGCTCTGAAAGCCTCACTGCGCGGCAGTGGAGTGAGCGTTGCCGACAGTCAGGTGGTTATGGCTCATGTGCCGAAGGGGTTCACATGTGTGCATATTAGCCGCCGCCAGATAGACGATGTGGTGAAGAGAATGTGGAAGAACAGTTCGAACACCCAGGCCACTGCCATGCTATATACCATAGGCAGCAAGGTGAATCCCAAAGGCAATCCTGTGACTTCCGGCGTTGACTATCTGCGTCATTTCCTTGCCGACAGTCTTTCGCTCACCTCGCCGGCGTTGTGCATACACGACGGATGCGGATTGTGCACTCACAACCGTCTCTCTCCCCTCGCCCTCACATCCATCCTGCGCTATGGATATCACAACGAGGCCATCCGCGCCTCGCTCAACCGCAATCTCTCCATATCGGGACAAGACGGTACGTTGGTGAGAGAAATGGCGGGTCCCAAGCTGCGTGGCAAGATACGCGCCAAGACAGGCACTCTGTCCCACCCCTACGGCATCAGTTCGTTG
Source organism: uncultured Prevotella sp. (assembly GCA_945788545.1). The sequence continues at coordinate 3,479 of CALZMK010000147.1, read as the reverse complement.
GCTGGCTTCTGCGAGGGCAGCAACGGGCATACCCTCGCCTTTGCCATTATGGACAGCGAGATGTCGGTGCTCGACGCGCGAGTGCTTCAACGAAGACTCTGCGAAGCACTTGTGAAGGAGGGAAAAAAATAAGGAAGTTAAAGGAGTTAAGGAAGTTAAAGGAGTTAAAGACGTATGTTTTAGCCTTGAGAATATCTCCAATGGGCTATAATACTATTGTCTTTAACTCCTTTAAACTCCTTGAACTCCAACAAAGTTGAGCACTAGGTAAACTTAAATCACTCCGCTGCGTTCTCCTTGTCAATGGCGATGATGCGTGCCTTGACAGATGCAAATTCAGCCTTGAGCTTCTCTACCTTGCGATTCATGTCGTCGATGAGCTTGTTGCCCTTCTTGCTGCTCACACTGAGGAATCCGATGTTGTTCTCGTAAGTTTGGATTTCGCTCTTCAGTGAGTCATACTGACGCATAAGTCGGGAGCGCTCGTCCAATGTACTCTCGCCACGGCGCTGCTTACCGCCTTGCTTGCGTGCCTTTCCGGGAAGGATGCCAAACTTGTCGCGCAAGCTATCGATAACACTGTGATATTCATCATATACCTTGTCCTTATCCTTGAATGGCACATGACCAATGGCCTTGTATTCCTCAGCCAACTTCTGCAAGGTTTCGTTGGCGGCATCAGCATCGTCGGTATCCAGCAGAGCCTTGAGCTTTTCGATTATCTCGCGCTTGTGTGTGAGATTGAGATGCTCCTCATTGCGTTGTCCTGAGGTGGCAGCATTGCGTGCCTCAAAGAAATGATTACATGCAGCAAGGAATTCCTCCCACAATTGGTCGCCCTGTTTCTTGGGCACTGTTCCGATGGTCTTCCACTCCTTCTGCAGGGCAATATATTTGTCGGATGTCGATTTCCAATCGGTGCTGTCCTGCATTGCACGGGCTTTCTCTATCAGTGCACGCTTCTTGTCGGCATTTGCCTTGAATGTATCCTTCAGTTCGCGGAAAAACTGAGCCTTGCGTCCAAAGAAATCATCGCATGCAGCGCGGAATCTCTCAAATATCTTTACATTCATCTTCTGCGGAGCGAAACCTATAGTCTTCCATTCCGTCTGAATGTCCATTATTTGCTGAGTGTGGCGTTCCCAGTCGCCCGAGCCCTTGTTTTCCTCAGCGGCAATAGCCTCCACTTTCTCACAGAGGGCAGTCTTGCGCACGAGGTTGTCCTCCTCCTTGGCGCGCAGGTCGTCGAAATGCTGCTGGTGACGCTTGTTGATCACCGTACTTGCAGCCTTGAACCTTGCCCACATCTGTTCGCGCAGTTCTTTTGCCACTGGCCCAGTTTCACGATATTCCTGATGTAACTTCTGCAACTGATGGAATGCGCTGATGACGTCGGTTTCATCAGCCAATTTCTCGGCAGCCTCACACAAGTGGGTTTTGATTTCAAGATTCTTTTTGAAATCATATTCACGAGCCTCGATATTGAGCTTGAACATATCGTAGAACTGCTCAACGTATAATTGGTAGTTGCGCCATAGTTCATTAGCCTTTGATGCCGGAACACTCTTGATGTCCTTCCATTCCTGCTGCAAAGCCTTGAATTCCGGATATGATTTGCCAGCGTCCTCGGGCGAGGTGACCATTTGCTTGATTTTGTCGATTATTTCCAACTTGCGCTGAAGGTTGCGTTCCTTCTCTTCCTCCAGCTCTTGCAATAGCTTGGCGCGTTTTTCCTTAATCACGCCCATCTCGGCCTTAAAAGCCTCTTCGAGCTCGTCGGGCAGGATCTGGAAGTTGTCGGGATTGCCTCCTCCCTCAATAAATTCCTTGTAATTAGCCTCGCGCTCTGCAATATGCAATTTGTAGAACGCTGTCTTTAGATAATCCACTTCGTCCTTGTCGGGAGCGGTTTCGCCATGAGCCAATTCACGCACACGATCAAGCACCTCACGCTTTGACGTGAAGGTTGGAAATACAGTCTTGCCCACTTCGAGGGCATTGTTTTCAGAGTCCATCATTCAAACTTTTTTTAGTTAATGATTCAGTTATATCATCGAATTTAGGCACAAACTTAGTAAAAAAAATCGAAATAACCTAATATTATTAAGTTTTTTTGCAATTTTTTCTGCTAAATAAGCCTTTTATGGCGGAAAATCCACCAAAACAGGCCTGAAATGGCTACTGAAATGACTAATGCGGTGACAAATCCGTATGGACTTGCCTCCATGCCATTTATGAGGTTCATACCGAAAAGACTGGCAATGAGAGTGGGGAACATCATGAGAATCGACACAGAAGTAAGGGTACGCATCACGGTATTCATATTGTTGTTGATGATACTCGAATATGTGTCCATTGTCGATTCCAGAATGTTGGAATAAATATTGGTAGTCTCTCGTGCCTGCGACATCTCGATGTTGACATCCTCGATGAGGTCGGCATCAAGTTCGTCGATCTGTAATTTAAACTTCAGTTTCGACAACAGGGTCTCGTTGCCACGGATTGAAGTGATGAAATACGTGAGCGAATCCTGCAGTCGGCTGAGTCCGATGAGCGACTCGTTGTTCACCTCGCGGTCGAGATTTCTCTTTGCCTTTTCAATGAGTCCGTTTATCTGTTTGAGTCGTTTCAGATACCACACTGCCGACGAGAGGAAGAGTCGGAATGTCATATCGACAAAGTCGGTGAATCCCTCGCCTCGCTTCTGCTGGAAGCTGACGAAGTCTATCATCATGTTTGTCTCATAATAGCATACGGTGATAGTGACATCTCGCTTGTGTATGATACCTAATGGCACTGTGGTGTATGGCGTGCGCGAGCGTATCTCCTTGACATAGGGAATACGCAAGATGATGAGCATCCAACCATCGTCATACTCGTATCGTGCGCGCTCGTCGGTATCGCTGATGTCGGGCATGAAATAGTCGGGTATCTTAAACTCATTTTCGAGGTAGAGCTGGTCTTCCTCTGTAGGGCATGTCACCTGTATCCAGCAGTTGGGCTGCCATTCATTGATGGTCGTAAGTCCACCAGTGTAGTTCCAGAATGTTTTCATCGTTCCAATCCGTTTTTCTTATTCTACAAAATGGGTCATGGCAAGAGGATTGGCGTCTTGCCTTCTCCTCACGCCTTAATAGTTGAAGTTTTCCGCGTGATAATCGTCCATTTTTACTTATTTTTTTTATTTACGGGTGCAAAGGTAATAAAAAATTAGGAATTAGGAATTAGAAATTAGGAATTATCTTTCCGTCGTAACAGTTTTTTAACATTTAGTTGACTTCGTCGATTGCTGGCTTACTCCGCTGTTGTAGGGTCTTACCTCGTGTAAGACCGCCCATCTCATTGATTCGGTCTTACACAAGGTAAGACCCTACATCGGCGGGCGTTTTTCGCAGCAATTCCTAATTCCTAATTAATTCTCAATCGCTGCCTTGAGCAGGCGCCAGAACGGCTCTACCGAACTTGCGAGGGCACGCTCG
>CALZMK010000146.1 GCA_945788545.1 uncultured Prevotella sp. | reverse complement strand
AGATGGTTGCCTGTGGCGCGCTCCACGATATAGTAGTTGTGGCGGTCAAACCACTCGCGGTCGCCGGCATGATGTGCCACATCATTGCGGATGATGCTCATCGGTATATGCCATTGCGGATTAAAATCCACACGCTCTATCTTACTGTTGAGCAAAGGAGTCTTGGTGTGTAGCGTGCCGCATCCCACCTTCATCGTCATCGTGGAGTCGGGACAATAGGCATAGAGAGAGAACGAGGGAATGTTGACCACCACACTGCGTCCGTCCTCGCTCTGTGGCAAGTCGGGCGAGTGCCATCTCAACCGTTCCATGTTGCATATAATGAGTTGGCGACGCTCATGGTCGGTGGTCTCGGCAAGCATTGCCTCCAACTCGTCGTACTCCTTCGACTGCGGTCGGCTGTTGATGAGGAAGGTGTCGATGTCGCGATCCTTTATCCTCGTGAGTGCATTGATGATAAATGCTGAGTCGGGGCGCAGGGTGTTGGCGTCGTAGAGGCGACGGAATCCGAGGTGGCGACGCGTGCGTGTCGTGTCGATAAGGTCGAGACGGTTGAAGGCGAGATACGGACTGACATATCCGAACCTCTGTCCTGCCACGTATCTCAGATAGGCCTTGGTGAGATGATATTCCGCGCGTGCCATCACCTTGGATATGGTGTTGCTGTCGGAGTCGAAGTTGCGCAGTCGCATCCTCTCCAAGTCACTGTTGATGGCATCTACAAAGAATGCCTTTGGCGAGAATCCCATGCGGTCCACCGTAGAGAGAAATCCCATGAGAGTATAGGCAGATGAATCCACCCCGAGGCGGTTGATCCACAGGTGCTCATTGCGATTGCTGTAATAATGGCGCGTGTTGCGGTCGGTGGGAGTGGTGTCGTGGTCGTGATGATACATGCGTTCGATTTCCTCCCTCACCTCACGACCTGATACGAGGAAACTGTCGATATACACCGAGTCGGTGTCGGCGAGGGTGATAATCACCTCGGCAGGAGCCACCCCACCCTTACACGACAATAGCAGGCTGTCGCAAACTGCGCCAACCAATACTGCCATGAATAGGATAATGAGTTTTTTCACTACTGGATTGTCACTTTCCTGACAAAGGAGTCTTTCTTCGACTGATTTTCAATCTTAACAATATAGCATCCTTTCACCACGTTGAGCTCGATGCGCTGTGAGTTGCTCTCAATCTTCACCTTTACAACCCTGCGACCAGTGAGCGAGATTACTTCCATCTCATATCCGGCGGCACCATTCACAACGATGGTGGAATTCTGTATGCTTACCGACACCTTGGCATCGTCCACCATCTGCTGCTCATACGCATTCATTGACGGGACATCTGCCATGGCAGGCACCCCGAAGAATAGCGACATAGCTACCGTAAATGACATCAAAATTCCTTTTTTCATCGTGTTATTGCTAAAATTTTCTGCAAAGATAAGGTTTTTATTGCGTATTTCCAAACATTATATATTAAAAAATGTTGAATTGTGCATTTTCTTTTGCCAAAACGGTATTTGGGAATACTTTTCGGGCCTCGGCGAGCAAAATATCCTCGGAATTGTAGCGTTGGGAGTAATGTCCGATTATCAATTGCCCCACTCCGGCGTCCCTTGCCGTGGTGGCTGCCTCGGCGGCTGTGGAATGGAAATACTTCTCGGCCCGGAGTTGGTCGATGTCGGCATAGGTGGCCTCATGATAGAGGGTGTTCACTCCCCTCACCATCTCGGCCAGGGCAGGGTTATAGCGCGTGTCGCTGCAATAGGCATAGCTGCGTGGCTTGTCGGCTGGTGTCGTCAGTCGGGATGCCGGGATTACCTCGCCGTCGGGTGTCGTCCAGTCGATACCGTTCTTGATATTGTTTATCTGACTTGTCGGTATGCCATACATGTCGATCATGTCGCGACGGATATGCGGCAGTCCGGGTTTCTCGCTGAAGAGAAATCCGCAACACGGAATCTTGTGGTTGAGCGGCAGTGTGCTCACCGTCATACTGCGGTCCTCGTATATCACGCTCGACACTGAGGGGTCGATGGGATGGAACACCACCTCATACTCGATACGGTTGCAGAAGAACTCCAGTTCCTTGGCAAACAGTTGGGCATATTCCCCCGGTGCGAAGACGTGCAGCGGAGCCGTGCGTCCCAACATCCCGAAGGTGGAGATCATACCGAGCAGACCGAAGCAGTGGTCGCCGTGGAGATGGGAAATGAATACATGTCCTAACTTGGTGAATCTTATCTTCGAGCGTCGCAACTGCAACTGTGTCCCTTCGCCACAGTCAATCATAAACTGCTTTCCGCGCAGTTCGACTATCTGTGACGAAGGATTGTGACGCATGGTGGGCAGTGCGCTGCCGCACCCTAACACATATATCTTGAATGGGTCCATCTTTTATTTAGCTCGACCATACTCAAACACCTCGTCGTTGAGATGATATATGAGTGAGTCGGCATCGAGTTTGTCGATTGTGTACCAATTGGTTTCCTCCTCATCGCCGCCGCCTTCCCTGACGAGGGTAATCTCGAGTTTGCCGTCGATGATCTTCCATGTCTTATAGATGATTGACGACTGTTCGATACTCTCGGCGATACCTCCGTCCTTGATGCGTATGCCCACCTCCGAACTGCCGTCGATAGGATTTGGCATGAGCCAGTTGCCCATCAGCACACTCTCGTTGATGATAGTCTTCACGTGCTTGTAGTCGGGCGACATCACCACAGCCAAGCGGTCGCCTGGTGCATAGTTGCCAAACACCTGGTTGTTTTCCCTTGCCTCCTCTATGTTGAGGTTGAGGGTGTCACCCATGTCGTTGAGCAGTTGCAGACTGTTCATGGCGGCATTCTCGCCACAGAGTCCATACACTGTCACGTCCTTGATTTTCGAACTGTCAATGAGTGTTGTGTCGTTTGTGACACTTGGTTGACTCTGCTTGTTGCCACAAGCTGTAAATGACAGACCCACGATGGCGCCGAGCGCCAGAAACATTAATTTTCTCATAATACTTACATTTTAATTATTCATTCTTTTTGGCTTCAAGCCATAGTTTATCCATTTCCTCCAACGTCATCTCTGTCAGCGGTTTACCGGCTTTGATACTATGTTGCTCGATATAGTTGAAACGACGTATGAACTTGTTGTTGGTCATCTCCAATGCCGTGTCGGGATTGATGTGATACAGACGGGCGGCATTGATTACGCTGAAGAGGAAATCTCCCAGTTCCTCCTTCTGTCTCTCCTTGTCGCCACGGCGCAGTTCCTCTTCGAGTTCGCCGAGTTCCTCGCGCACCTTCGCCCACACGTCGCCCTTGTCCTCCCAGTCGAATCCCACATTGCGGGCCTTGTCCTGTATGCGATAAGCCTTGATGAGCGAAGGCAGGGCTGCGGGCACTCCCGAGAGCACACTCTTGTTGCCGTCCTTCTCCTTGAGTTTTATCTGTTCCCAATTCTCAATCACCTGCTGCGAGGTCTTGGCATTCTGCATTCCTCCAGCCTCGTCGCCCGTGGCTTCCTCGGGCACGTAGGGCAGCGGACGAGGGTCGGCCTCGCCCACCTGCGACGGATGATACACGTGGGGATGGCGGAAGATGAGTTTGTCGGTGAGTTTGTCACACACGTCGGCGATGTCAAACTGTCCCTTCTCGTCACCAATCCTTGCATAGAAACATACATGCAGCAGCACGTCGCCCAGTTCCTTGCATATATTCGCCACGTCGTCCTTAAGTAGTGCGTCGGCGAGCTCGAATGTCTCCTCGATGGTGTTGGCTCTCAAACTCTCGTTGGTCTGCTTCTTGTCCCACGGACAATTCTCCCTCAGAGTGTCAAGAACGTCTAAAAGTCGGCCAAAAGCGGCCATTTTTTGCTCTTTTGTATGCATTTTCTTATATAAAACATAAATAATTTGTGCAAAAGTAATAATTTTCCGCGAATTTTTAGTAATTTTGCCACGTTTTTTTATAGGATTTAAATATTTAACATAAAAAATAATGGAACTACAAAGCAAATACGACCCAAAAGAAGTGGAGTCGAAGTGGTATCAGTACTGGATAGACAACAAGCTGTTCAGCAGTAAGCCCGACGGTCGCGAACCATATACTATTGTGATTCCGCCGCCCAATGTCACAGGTGTGCTCCATATGGGACACATGCTCAACAACACCATTCAGGACATCCTCGTGCGCCGTGCGCGCATGGAGGGAAAGAACGCATGCTGGGTGCCTGGCACCGACCATGCGTCCATCGCCACCGAGGCCAAGGTGGTGAAACGACTGGCCGAACAGGGAATAAAGAAGCACGACCTCTCGCGCGATGAATTCCTCAAGCATGCATGGGACTGGACCCACGAGCATGGCGGCATCATCCTCAAGCAGTTGCGCCGACTGGGTGCTTCGTGCGACTGGGACCGCACTGCCTTCACCATGGACGACACTCGCTCCAAGAGCGTCATCAAGGTGTTTGTGGATCTATACAACAAGGGACTCATCTATCGCGGACTGCGCATGGTGAACTGGGATCCCAAGGCACAGACCGCCCTCAGCAACGAGGAGGTGGTGTATAAGGACGAGCAGTCGAAACTCTATCATCTGAAATATTATGTGGCGCCCGAGTGCGACTGCACCGACATCGAGAACGCCGGCGAGGGCAATGTCATCCACAAGGACGACAAGGGATATTATGCCGTTGTGGCTACCACACGTCCCGAGACCATCATGGGCGACACTGCCATGTGTATCAACCCCAAGGACCCCAAGAACCAGTGGCTCAAGGGCAAGAAGGTGGTTGTGCCTCTCGTGGGACGCGTCATACCCGTCATCGAGGACAGATACGTGGATATCGAGTTCGGAACGGGATGTCTGAAGGTTACTCCTGCCCACGACACCAACGACTATATGCTCGGCAAGACTCATAACCTCGAAACCATCGACATATTCAATGCCGACGGAACAATCTCGGCCGAGTCGCCTCTCTACGTGGGTATGGACCGCTTCGACTGCCGCCGCCAGATTGCCATCGACCTTCAGGAGGCTGCATTGATGGAGCGCGTGGAGGACTATAATAATAAGGTGGGATATTCGGAGCGCAACCCCGACACTGCCATCGAGCCACGCCTCTCACTGCAGTGGTTCCTCAAGATGCAGCACTTTGCCGACATCGCCCTTCCTCCCGTTGTCAATGGCGAGATGAACTTCTATCCTGCCAAGTACAAGGCTACATACAAGAACTGGCTTGAGAATATCCA
>CALZMK010000145.1 GCA_945788545.1 uncultured Prevotella sp. | reverse complement strand
GCTTGATAGCATTGCTCGAGGAGATAGGTGGTGCCGCCACCGCTCCCGAGTTTGTGGCCTACGGGGTCGTTGGTGCAGAAATACTCATTGCGGTCGAGACCGGTTATCTTATGAAAAGACCCCACAAGATTTGGGGGTAAAGAGAGTAGTTTTTTCATTATTTTGTTCTTATTTGCAACTTTTTTCGGCAAAGTTATTGAATTATTTTAAAAAACTTGCATTTTTTCCAAAAAAAGTTGTACTTTTGTGCTCGATTGAAACAAAAAAGCCTAAAGACATGGAAAAGAACGATGGTATTTTGACTAAAAACGGAGTAAGTTTTCTTATTCCCTTTGTGATGATAACGGCATGTTTTGCCTTATGGGGTTTCGCCAACGACGTAACGAGTCCGATGGTGAAGGCCTTCTCGAAGATATTCAGGATGAGTGTCACCGAGGGAGCCTTTGTCCAAGTGGCATTCTATCTTGGGTATTTCGTAATGGCATTCCCTGCAGCCATCTTCATCCAGAAGTATTCATTCAAGGCAGGAGTGATGATAGGTCTTGGTCTTTATGCGATAGGAGCCCTTTTGTTCATTCCCGCCAAGATGACGGGAATATATTATCCGTTTCTCCTCGCCTACTTCATAATGACATGCGGACTGTCGTTTCTTGAAACGAGTTGTAATCCATATATATATTGTATGGGAAGTGAGGATACAGCTACCCGCCGTCTTAATCTTGCCCAGGCATTCAACCCTATCGGTTGTCTTGCCGGAATGTATGTTGCCATGGAATATGTTCAGGCAAGAATGAGTCCGATGGATTCATCTACCCGTAAGACTCTCACTGAGGCACAATTTAATATCATCCGCGACCACGACCTCGATGTACTTATCCAACCATACGTTTTCATCGGTGCGGCAGTGGTACTGTTGCTTGTATTGATAAGAGTGACCACCATGCCCAAGCATGGCGACACCCACTCGGTGAAGAAACTGTCAACATCCATACGCGAACTATATGATATGGCAAACTATCGCGAGGGAGTGATAGCCCAATTCTTCTATATAGGTGCACAGGTGATGTGCTGGACATTCATCATCCAATATGGCACCCATATCTTTATGAACGAAGGTATGGAAGAAAAGGCAGCCGAGATACTATCACAGAAATACAATATCCTTGCCCTCGCCTTCTTCACCGTGAGCCGTTTCATCTGTACATGGTTCTTGAAATACATACAACCGGGCCGACTGCTTATGATACTTGCAGTGATAGCAGCATGCGCAACTGCCGGAGTGATATTATTTACCGACCGCAACGGTCTTTATTGCCTTGTAGCTATCAGTGCCACGATGTCGCTGATGTTCCCTACGATATACGGAATTGCACTGCGTGGTGTAGGTGAGAATGTGAAGGTTGGTGGTGCCGGCCTTATCATGTCAATCCTTGGAGGTTCGGTATTCCCCCCACTTCAGGCAGCCTTCATCGACATGAAGGTGTCATGGCTTGGCCTTCCTCCCACCAACGTGTCGTTCATTCTCGTGCTTATATGCTTCATCGTTGTTGCTGCCTATGGTCACAGGGCTTACATTCGACATAACATTACGCACAACTATGTGGAATGAGGAATTAGGAATTAGGAATTAGGAGTGAAGCTAATTCCTAATTTTCTTATATGCGAGGTAAGCGAAGACGATTAGGAGCAAGGCATAAGCGATGTATGCAATTATTTCGGTGGTCTTCACTGTTTGTGGGTCGAAGTTGAGGATGACCTTGTGAGTGCCCGGCTTCACCTTGATGGCACGCAGTACATAATTCACACGTCCCACCTCTACCGGTTCACCATCAACAGTGGCAGTCCATCCTGGATAATATATCTCTGAGAACACCACTACTCCACCCTTTGCGGAGTTAACCTCGTATTCGGCATGATTAGGACCATAAACCTTAAGTGTCACGACACTCTCTCCCTCCTGCTTCACACTACCTCCAAGTATGTCGCTGAACTTCTTGTCAGCCACCGCCTCATGGCGTAACTGCATATCCGACAATGCCGCCAGTTCCTTATTGGCATTATCCACATACGTCACCTTATCCACCATCCATGCGCTGCCATAGACGTAAGGATTAGTGATAGGCACAGTCTGCCCACCTTCAAGAGGAAGGATGAAATACTTAGCATTGAGCATGTTGAGCACGGGGAATATGCTATCACCATTCACCTTGGTCATATCTCCTTGAGCCTTGCTTACAGAAGAGAACACTCCGTTCATCTCCTTATGGATATGAGCATCCACCAATTCCTGATAGCGACGCAGTTTGGCAGCATGGTAGCCACCGATACTATTGACATAGTAAGATGTCTCGTTCTCATTGAATGTGCTCTTGGAGAGATTCAGCACACGATATCCCAATGACTTGTCGTTAAGGATAAAGTCGATACTTCCATCCTTACTTACAGGCTGATCCTTTACACTTGCCTCCACAAACATCTCGTCGTTGAGATAGCGCTTATTGACAATCCAAAGGTCGAAGAGACATAACACAAGAACAAGTCCCACAAAATATCTAGCCTGAAGTTTGCCACGCAGGAATAAGAACATCAACACACATCCGGCACAGATAATGAACATCGAGCGACGACAATCGGCAGTGAACACAGCCTCGCGCATCTCGGTGAGATTGGCAAAGAGCGGAGCCAACTGGTCGGCAGTTGCTCCGGCAAATGCCTGACGCTCCTGTGCGGATATATAGTCGAACATACCTGGACAGATGTCAAACAACAGACATAGTCCCGCTGTAAATACGAAGCAGATAAACAGATATTTCTTATTACTCTTGACATATTCTGGTTCGTCGATAATCTTCTTCAATGCCAACATAGCAAGCAGAGGAATCGTAAACTCGGCAATGACGAGGATGGAAGCCACTGTACGGAACTTGGCATACATCGGTATGTAGTCGAGGAAGAAATCCGTGAACGGCATGAAGTTGCGTCCCCATGACAAAAGTATAGACAATATTGTGGCAGCGAGAAGAGCCCATTTCATAGGTCCCTTCACGATGAAGAGTCCGAGTAGGAACAGGAACATCACGAATGCTCCCACATACACCGGACCACTCGTCATCGGTTGGTCGCCCCAATACTGACCAAGTTGTTGATAAATATAAACATAGTTATTGTCAGCTTTCTCCATAGCCACCTCACTGCGTGAGAGAGGAACAGAAGCACCGCCCTTGGCATTGGGGATGAGCAATGTAAGCGTTTCGTCGATACCATAGCTCCACTGCGTGATATAGTCACGATCGAGACCACTACTCGTCTGATTGGCGGCATTAGCCTTAACGAGTTCGCTCTTGCCACGCATTGACTCCTTACTATATTCCCATGTATGGTAGAGATTGGAGATATTGATCATCACACCTATCAAGGCTCCAGCAGCACACACACCCGCAGCCTTAAGGAAATGCTTCATCTGGTGCTTGCGCAATGACTCTACGAAGAAAGCAATCACCATGGCAATGATGATAAAGAGATAGTAATAAGTCATCTGCACATGATTGGCCTGCACCTCAAGGGCAGTGAATATAGCAGTCACAGCCAATCCCCAAAGATATTTTCCCCTATATGCAAGAATGATACCGGCAATCATCGGAGGAAGATATGCCAATGCCATCACCTTCCAATAATGTCCTGCAGCTATGATAATCAAGAAATACGTACTGAATGCCCATATCACCGAACCTAATGCCGCCAACGTCTGACGGAAGTCGAACGCACGGAGCAGGATATAGAATCCGAGCATATATGCGAATAGATACCACACATAGTCGGGCAACCAGAGGTGATAGGCATCAGCCACTGTGTGCAATGTGTTCATACTCTTATATGACGGTGCGCTCTGATAAGTGGGCATACCGCAGAATGCCGAGTTTGTCCATCGGCAAATATCTCCAGTCTGCTTATTATATTCCGCAGCATCTCTACCGAATCCCACTCCCGCCGCCGAGTCATGGCGATAGAGTATTCGACCCTCGGTGTCGGCGGGGAAGAAATATGCAAACGACAAAACTACGAACAACATCACTGCCAACACATCGGGCAGGCATTTCTTAAATGTACTCATTCTTTTCAGTGTTTTTTGTTTTCGGGCACAAAGTTACAAAAAAAATGGGAATAAGTGGCGGTAAATAAGATTTTTTTTGTACCTTTGCGCAAAATTCAAACAAAACATACATGAAGATAGGTGTAATTATTGCGATGGACAAGGAATTCCGTCGTATAAGTGAACTGCTCGACGGACAGAAAAGAGAAGAGGACGGCGGCAGGATATTCGTCAGGGGAATGCTTGGCGACAACGAGTTAGTGCTTCATCAATGCGGCATTGGCAAGGTGAATGCCGCCGTGGGAGTGAGTGAGATGATACGCCGTTACTCCCCCGACCTTGTAGTATCTACAGGTTGTGCCGGAGGCGGTCGCACCGATATGGAGGTGATGGACGTAGTGGTGAGCACCGAGTTGACATATCACGATGTGTATTGCGGCGAAGCCATTGGCAAGACTGTATATGGACAAGTGCAAGGTATGCCTGCACGATATAAATCTCCGATAGATCTTGTTGAGAAGGCAAAGTCGGTATCACCGAGAGTTCACGCCGGACTGATAGTGACTGGCGACTGGTTTGTTGACTCACGCGAAAAGATGCGCGAGATAGTTGGTCATTTTCCTGAGGCGGCAGCTGTAGATATGGAGTCAGCGGCAATCGCGCAGACCTGCCATATCTATAACATTCCGTTTATCTCATTCCGTGTCATCAGCGACATTCCCCTCAAGGATAACAATGCGTCGCAGTATCATGATTTCTGGAACACCGTGGGAGAAACGTCATTTCAGACCACGAAGGAATTCTTGTTAAGAATTAAAAATTAAAAATTAAGAAAAATAGTATTACTGCGTAGATTTATATGCAGAGACATATTCTCTTAATTCTTAATTTTTAATTCTTAATTATATAAGTTATTTGCTCGCTTTCTTGCGCTCGTTGTGATCGAGGATAGTCTTGCGCATACGCATGCTCTTGGGCGTTACCTCCACAAGCTCGTCCTCCTTGATATATTCAAGAGCCTCTTCGAGTGAGAGAACAGTGCGTGGCACGATGCGTGCCTTGTCGTCGGAACCGCTGGCACGTGTATTAGTCAACTGCTTTGCCTTTGCCACGTTCACTACAAGGTCGTTGTCGTGTACATGCTCTCCTACTACCTCTCCTG
>CALZMK010000144.1 GCA_945788545.1 uncultured Prevotella sp. | reverse complement strand
TTTGAGTAAAATATATAAAACGATGCAAACAATAAAAAGAACAAAGGTAGTAGATGCGCTGCAGCGCACTGACTACGGACAGATAGTAAACGTGAGAGGATGGGTTAGAACCCACCGCTCGAGTAAGGCAGTGGATTTCATAGCCCTCAACGACGGCTCCACTATCAAGAACATCCAGGTCGTGGTTGACCCCACCAAGTTTGACGCCGAACTGCTCAAACAGATAACAACAGGCTCATGTATCAATGTCAACGGCGAACTGGTGGAAAGCCAGGGTGCCGGACAGACAGTTGAACTGCAGTGCCGCGAGATTGAGATCTACGGTCTTTGCGGCGGCGACTACCCCATGCAGAAGAAGGGACAGAGCTTCGAATATATGCGTCAGCACGCCCATCTGCGCCTGCGCACCAACACCTTCGGAGCCGTGATGCGCATACGCCACAATATGGCTATCGCCATCCATAAGTATTTCCACGATCATGGATTCTTCTATTTCCACACTCCGCTCATCACTGCAAGTGACTGCGAGGGTGCCGGACAGATGTTCCAGGTGACAACAAAGAACCTCTACGACCTCAAGAAGGACGAGGAGGGAAAGATTATCTACGATGACGACTTCTTCGGCAAGCAGACCTCACTCACTGTGAGCGGACAGCTGGAGGGCGAACTCGGTGCTACTGCCCTGGGAGCCATCTATACCTTCGGTCCCACATTCCGTGCCGAGAACTCAAATACTCCGCGCCATCTCGCCGAGTTCTGGATGATTGAACCGGAGGTGGCATTCATCGACCTCAACGACCTGATGGACCTCGAAGAGGACTTCATTAAGTATTGCGTAAATTGGGCTCTTGACAACTGTAAGGATGACCTTGAGTTCCTCAACAAGATGATCGACAAGACCTTGCTCGAGCGTCTGCAGTCGGTAGTGAAGACCGACTTCATCCGCCTTCCCTACACCGAGGGTATCAAGATTCTCGAGGAGGCAGTGAAGAACGGCAAGAAGTTTGAGTTCCCCGTAAGCTGGGGTATGGACCTCGCCAGTGAGCATGAGCGTTATCTCGTTGAGGAGCACTTCAAGAAGCCTGTCATCATGATTGACTATCCCAAGGATATCAAGGCTTTCTATATGAAGATCAATGAGGATGACAAGACCGTACAGGGCACCGACGTTCTCTTCCCGCAGATTGGTGAGATTATCGGTGGTAGTGTGCGTGAGGAAAGTTATGACAAACTGATGTCGGAGATTGAGCGCCGCAACATCCCGATGAAGGACATGTGGTGGTATCTCGACACCCGCAAGTACGGATCATGCCCCCACGGAGGTTTTGGTCTCGGCTTCGAGCGTCTCATCCTCTTCGTAACTGGTATGCAGAACATCCGCGACGTCATCCCGTTCCCGAGAACGCCGAAGACAGCTGAGTTCTAAGTTTTATCCACGGATAAATATATATTATTTGGCACTGAAAACACGGATTTACACTGTTTTGAACATAGATATCGTATGTAATTATCAGTGTTAATCCGTGTTTTCCGTGCCAAAAAATTTTCAGCTGTGATAATCTGTGGATCACTTCACGAGGTCGATGCCTTCGTCGGAGATGGTGATGAGATGTTTGCGGTATAGGTCGCCAATGGCTTTCTTATACGTCTTCTTGCTCACCTTGAATCGGTCGGCAATCAGTTCCGCAGGACTCTTGTCCCCAAGACTACAATGTCCACCGTTCTCCTTCAGATAATTCAGCAACACATCAGAGAACTCCTCCGTCTGTCGCCTACCAGTAGGTTGCACTGTCACGTCAATCTTTCCATCGGGACGCACCCTGTCGATATATCCCTTTAAGCGGTCGCCCGTATGTAGCGGTCGGAACACCTGGTTGTCATAGATAAGACCGCCATAGGCATTGTCGATAATCACCTTGAATCCCAATTCTGTCTTCTGCTGCACAAGCATGTCCACCTCTTCGCCATGCTTGTATTTGGGCATGTCGCGATTGAGATACTTATCCACCTTGGCAGTTGCCATGATACGATAGCTCTCCTCGTCAAGTTTCACATAGACAATATACCTCTCCCCTTTCTGCATACGTTTCTTTTGTTCGCGGAACGGGCAGAACAGGTCCTTCATGAGTCCCCAGTTGAGAAAGGCACCGTATTCATTCACCCATGCCACCTCAAGGTAGGCAAATTCACCCACTTTGGCAAGCGGTTGCAATGTCGTGGCGATAATCTTCTCGTCCTGGTCGAGATAGAGGAATACGTCGAGTTCATCGTCTATGGCGCATCCCTCAGGCACATATCTTGTAGGCAATAAGATCTCTCCCTCGACACCACCGTCGAGATACATTCCGAAGTCCACCTTTTTCACTACTTTCAGGTGGTTGTAGTCGCCTAATTTTATTTTTTCCATTATTCTGATGTTGTTGTTGATGATGTAGGGGGTGTAAGTGTTGTAGGTTCTTCTGTAGGGAGTGTAGGTATTGTAGGGGGGGCTATCTTTCCGTCTTTCATGTGGATGGTGCGGTCGGTGATGGAGGCGAGTTGCTCGTCATGCGTCACGATGACAAAGGTTTGGCCGTACTTGTCGCGCAGGTCGAAGAAGAGCTGATGCAATTCTGATTTATTTTGGGAGTCAAGACTGCCTGATGGCTCGTCAGCAAAGATGACAGCGGGATTGTTTACCAATGCCCTTGCTACTGCCACACGCTGTTTCTCACCGCCCGAGAGTTCGTTGGGCTTATGCTGCGCACGATCTGACAGGTTCATAAACTCCAGCAATTCCATTGCACGCTGTTTTGCCTCACTCCTTGAGCGTCCCGCAATGAATGCGGGAATCATGATATTCTCCAATGCAGTGAACTCAGGCAGCAGTTGATGAAACTGGAAGACGAAACCCACGTGAGTATTGCGGAACTCTGATATTTTCTTGCCGTTCATACTGCTCACGTCGATACCGTCCACTATCACCTGTCCCGAGTCGGGACGGTCGAGTGTTCCCATAATCTGTAGCAATGTGGTTTTTCCAGCACCGCTTGGTCCGACGATGCTTACCACCTCACCTTTATCTATATGGAGGTCAATGCCTTTTAGGACTTCTAATGAGCCGAAGCTCTTGTGGATATTTTTTAATTCTATCATAAACTATTTTTTAAATTTCATCAGGAAATTCAGAACTGTGGCATAGGCACTCTCCTTATCCTGTATCTGCGGCGAGGTGAACGTCATCGCATCCTGCGGCTGACCATATTGGTCGGGATAGAGGATTATCATGCTGCCATGCGGGAATGAGTCGGTGAGCTCCTGTGGCAGATGCTCAAATGCCGGTTTGTATGACACTGTGCCACTACGTGCCGTGATAACTACCAATAGATGATCTTCCTTCACAGCACGCGCCATGGTGGTGAGTTCCTTCCAATGAAGCATCTCCTCATACTCAGCCCTCACCTCGGGATGACGGTTTTGTATATACTGAGATATCAGTTCGCCAGTGCCTTTACGCGAATGGAAGATAATGCGGCAACCGAGATTGCCTGCCAGTCGGGCCAGATGTTCCACCCATCGATAGAATCCCGGTTCAAACTCCACCCTCGACGGCACAGCCACCTGTATGCGCCGTATCGTGTTAAGCGGCTTCTCTATGCGGCACACCATAATCTGCCTGCTTATCTCACTGATAAGTCCTTGGGTATATGCCCCCCAGAACGTGTCGCCAGGCGATGTCTTGCGATGGAGACCCATGATTATCTCACTTGCCTCATATTCCTTGAAGGCATGCTTAATACCGTTGGATATATTTGTGGATAGTCGGCTTTGGGTTATCATCCTCACGTCGGCAGAAGCAGCAGTAGCCTGGGCATGTTCAAGAATATGACTTCCCATATTCTTGTTGCGTCGGCTGTTAACATCGTCATACACCACGTTGATACCCAATAGTCCGCGTCCGAGTCGCTTATTGCGCATCAGAATAGCCAACTGCACCAGGTGGTCGGCATCGTCGGCATGCTGCAGCGGCAACATCATACTCTCGTCGTCGAGCAGCTTGTCGTCGGGTTCCTCGGGTTGCATCTTCTCCTTCAGCAATATGCCCTGCGCCGAATATTCCACAACAATAGAACTGATGATACATGTGAAAAGAATCATCATCACAACACCATTGAGCATGTTGGCATCGACGACATAGGTGCCGTCGGGCATCTGCATACGCATACCCACCATCGTCATTGCAATACCACCGGCTGCATGAGCCTCAGTGAGTCCGAACATCATGTGTCCACTGAGCCACGAATACCTGAACACGAGGCACGAGGCATAGGCAGCAATAGCCTTGGTGAGCGTGGCGAACAACACCATGCAGAACACCACCCACAATGTGTCGAAGCCACGGAAGAGAACAGTGATGTCAATCAACATTCCCACTCCAATCAGGAAATAAGGGATGAAAAGAGCATTACCGATAAACTCAAGGCGATTCATCAGAGGCGAGACACTCGGAATGAAGCGATTGAGAATAAGACCGGCAAGGAATGCGCCAAAGATACCCTCCAATCCGCACATCTCAGACACTGCCGCACTGAGAAACAGTACACACATTGTATATATATACAGCATCACAGAGTCGGCATAATGACGGAAGAACCATCGTGTGAGCCTGGGCACCACGAGTGCCATCAATGCACAAAAGAACACCACCTTCACTGCAAACAACACCCAGAACGTGATACCGCCCCCATCTCCATTTGCCCCAACAATGGCGGCAAGGATAAGCAGCGACAATGTGAGGGCAATCATCGACGAACCAACACTGAGTGCCACCGCCTTGTGGCGTTGCAAACCATATTTGCATACGATGGGATAAGCTATCAGGGTGTTGGACGCAAGGATACATGAGAAAAGCAGCGACCCAGTCTCGCCATAACCAAGCAACCACGAGCCTACGAAAAATGCAACCACGAAGGGAATGAAAAACGTGAGGAATCCAAATATCAGGAATTTGCCTCGCCGCTTCATGATGTCGGTGAGATTCATCTCAAGTCCTGCAAGGAACATGATGTATAGAAGTCCCACCTTTCCGAAGAGTTCAAATGAAGAATCACGCTCCAGGATATTGAGTCCATACTGCCCCACGGCAACTCCTGCCAGCACCATACCGATGATATGCGGAATGCGCAAACGACTCATCACAATAGGTGCCAGAAGTATTATACACAGCACGACGAAGAATATCAACGTCGGGTCGGTAATAGGAAAATAATGCGACCAAT
>CALZMK010000143.1 GCA_945788545.1 uncultured Prevotella sp. | reverse complement strand
CAACGACCCCGAGATTACAAATCACGTGCTCTGGCCAACTGAGCTAAAGAGGCTTTATTATGCACCCGCATCCCGACTGATATTTGGTCTTTGCAAGACTTATTATCGGATTGCGGGTGCAAAGGTACGAATAAATTTTGAATTACCAAAATTTTTCGGCACTTTTTTTAATAATTTCTCGATTTTTCTTTATATTTCTGCAGTTTTACCCTCATTGAGTCCACTGAAAGGTCGATTGCCTCCTCAAAAGTGTCACTTACCTTCTCTACGAACAAGTTTGTTCCAGGAGCTGTGACCGACAGGCTCACTTCCTTATTTTGGGCAGTTGCGGGTTTCACCACTTTCAATTGCACCTCTACTTTCTGAATATCGTCTAATGACTTTTCCAACTTGGCGACTTTCTTTTCGATAAACGCCTGTAACTTCTCGGTAGCGTCAAAATGAATTGACTGAATCTTAATTTCCATAATAACCTCCGTCTTTTAAGGGTTACGCCCTTGGATGGGCTTGTTTATAAATTCGCTTTAACTGCTCAAATGTCGTATGAGTATAAATCTCAGTTGTTGCGATCTTCGCATGACCAAGCAGTTTTTTCACACTTTCTATTCCTGCGCCGTTGTTGAGCATTGCCGTAGCGAACGAATGTCTCAATACGTGCGGCGAGCGCTTTTTCTGGGTTGTCACCTTTGCGAGATTATCTTCTACGATCTTTCTCACCTTTGCCGGAGTGATTCTCTGGCATTTGTCGTCGATGAACAGCGGCCCCGATTTACTACCCGTCACGCTCTCGCGTTCTGTGAGGTATTTCTTCAAGTCGGCCTTGAGTTCATTTCCGAACGGCACCACCCTGTCCTTGTTTCCCTTGCCCCTTACCTTTATATATCCTTCTACCATATCCACCGACTCGACGTTCATTCCCGTCATTTCCGACACTCGGACACCGGTCTGATATAATAATATAATTATGGTACGCGCGCGAAGGTCGCCAAAACTGTCATTCCACATTTCCTCGCCATCAAGGAGCCGGTTCATATCCCTCTCCTTCACGAACGCCGGAAGCGGTTTGTTTTTCTTGGGCCCCACTATTGCGTGGGCAGGATCCCTTTCCACTAAATGTCTGGACAATGCAAATTTGAATAAACTTCTCAGGGCGCTCAGTCTTCTGTTGACCGAGGTTGCGGTGTGCCCGCCGTCCATCATGCTTTCCATCCAGTCGCGGATAAGGTCGGAGTCCACCGACTCCCATGTGACTTGGTTGTCCTTCTCCTTGAAATACGACTCGAACATCCTCAAGTCATCCTCGTAAGCCTGCACTGTCAGCGGGCTTCGATTGCGCTCATAGCGCATATATTCCAAGAACTTTTCAACCATCATAGCGCTGCAATTTCAGTTTCACGCAGCGAATTTACGAATTAAAATCCAAACTACCAAATTTTTTAGGATTTTTTTATTATTCCTCTTCAGCTCTGAGCTTCTGTACGTAGATAGCGTGCTCCATCTTCAGCCTTTTGAGTACAGATGGCTTGTCGAACTGCTGACGTGCGCGGAGTTCCTTTACGACACCTGTTTTCTCAAACTTTCTCTTGAACTTCTTGAGGGCCTTCTCGATGTTTTCGCCTTCTTTTACTGGTACAATAATCATTTTTTTGCTTTAAATTTATTAATTAAACATGTTAACTTTTTGGACTGCGTCCATTTTTTGCGGCTGCAAAGGTACTGATTATTTGTGAGATACGCAAGTTTTTGTGCTTTTTTTTAATAATAAAGGGGCAGTTTTTTCATTTTACTGCCCCTTTTGTGCAAATATCAGTTATTTTTTGCCATTTTTGCTCATCTTGTCAATGGCGAACATGCGTCAGCCAACCATTCTGTCATCTCGTCGTCGAGATATGGCGCCAGAGCCTTGAACACTGTGGCATGATAGTCGTTGAGATATTCCAGTTCCTCGTCAGTGAGCATAGCGATGTCTATCGGTTTTTTGTCTATCGGACAGAGCGTCAGTGGTTCCAACTGTAGGAAACGTCCGTATTCGGTGGTCATATACTCAGTGATGAGCATTGTATTCTCTATTCTCACGCCAAACTTTCCCGCGAGATACAATCCCGGTTCGTTGGTAACTGTCATTCCTGCCCTCAGAGGTTCCGGCTTGTATTCCATACGAATTTGATGAGGACCCTCGTGCACATTCAGATAACTGCCTACGCCATGTCCTGTGCCATGCAGATAATTGAGTCCCTCGCGCCACATAGCCTCGCGGCCCAGGATGTCGAGCTGAGTGCCGGATGCATTGGCGGGAAACTTTGCCATTGCCAGACGTATATGTCCCTTGAGCACAAGGGTGTAGATATGTTTCTGTTCGTCGGTCACAGGTCCGAGGGCTATCGTGCGTGTGATATCTGTTGTTCCGTCAAGATATTGCGCTCCACTGTCGAGCAGCAGGAGTCCCTCGGGCTTCAGTTCGACATCGGTTTCTGCCGTGGGTTCATAATGCACAATAGCTCCATGCGCTCCATATCCGGCAATCGTGTCAAAGGATATGTCCTTATACAATGATTGTTCTGATCTGAAGCCTTCCAGTTCTTCGCTTGCCGACACCTCGGTCACTCCTCCTTCCTCCACAGCCGGCACAAGCCATCTGAGGAATTTCGCCATTGCCACTCCGTCGCGCAACATGGCATAACGATAGCCCATTATCTCGGTTTCGTTCTTCA
This sequence comes from uncultured Prevotella sp., assembly GCA_945788545.1. Next base: position 2,550 of record CALZMK010000143.1, on the reverse strand, counting down.
CAATCTTCATCGACGGCACTGGCGACTGGGCGAGCACCTTCGGTCGGTCGCCATAGGCCTTATACAATGTGTAGCATGTCTCGTCAGGATCCATCAGGATATTATATCCGTCATATCCCGCCAATCCCTTCTGCACATTGTCGTATTCATCCGTCTTCACCCCATTTGCCGTAAGATGTTCCATCACGGCAGGAGCCAGTTTGCATTTATTTATATATAAGGTGACAGATTCCATAGTAATCAGCAGATACGACACCACGACAGGATTGCAATGCACATCAGTGCCTCTGATATTCAGTGCCCATGCTATATCATCGAGTGCCGACACTAACATTCCCTCCACATGGCGTTCTCTCAGTGCCTCGCGGATGCGGGATATCTTGCTCTGCACACTTTCTCCGGCATATTTCTTGGGATGAGCTATAGCCACATCACTTGGTATTTCGGGACGGTCTTTCCATATCACCTTCAGTGGGTCGAAATTGGTGCGTAGAGTGATTCCTCCCTCTGCTCTGAGCTCGGCGGCAAGAGCCTCAACAGTGTTGACTGAGTTTACCATACCATCGATTCCCACCACAGTTCCACCGTTAACGGCCAGTTTTCTGCCGAGCCATTGCGATATAGTGGGCGTTCCCTCAATCTTGAGTTTCATCAGCGTGAATCCCGTTCCCGCCAACTGTTCCTCAGCCTGCAGGAAATACCTTGAGTCGGTCCACAATGCAGCATCGTCCATCGTGACGACAGCCGTACCCGCCGAACCGTTGAATCCACTGATAAACTCGCGCCCCTTCCAATGATCGGGCACATATTCACCGTTATGGGGGTCGGTACTTGGGAATATGAAGGCGTCAATTCCCTCGCTTTTCATCACCTCTCTCAGCTCTTCAATGCGTGTTGTTATTACTTTTGAATCCATTGTTTTGACATTTTCACATTGCAAAGTTAGCTTTTTTATGCGAAATAAACAAATAAATGGGCAAAAAAGAATTAAAAATATAAAAAAGATTGCCGTTCTATTCATATTTTTACTATCTTTGCACTGGATTTCGGGCAGCATCCATGCTGACGATGTCAAAAATGCGACTATACATGTAACATCTAAATATAAAAAAACATAAGAATATGGCATTTTTAACTGAAGACAAATTGGTGATTGTCGGCGCCGGTGGCGCCATTGGTTCAACAATGGTTCAGACAGCTTTGACAATGAAGCTGACTCCTAACGTATGTCTGTATGACGTTTATGCTCCTGGTATGGAGGGTGTGATGGAAGAGATGTTCCACTGTGGTTATGACAGTGTAAACCTCACCGCCACTACCGATGTTGCCGAGGCATTCAAGGACGCAAAGTATATCATCTCATCAGGTGGTGCTCCCCGTAAGGCTGGAATGACTCGCGAGGATCTTCTCGCTGGCAACTGCAAGATTGCCGAGGAACTTGGTCAGAACATCAAGAAATACTGCCCCGACGTAAAGCATGTGGTTGTTATCTTCAACCCTGCCGACCTCACAGGTCTCGTAACTCTGCTCTACTCTGGTTTGAAGCCTTCACAGGTTACAACCCTCGCAGCTCTCGACTCTACTCGTCTTCGCAGCGAGCTCTGCAAGAAGTTTGGCGTTAAGAGCGACGACGTTACCGGTTGCCGCACCTTCGGTGGACATGGCGAGCAGATGGCCGTATTCGGCAGCAAGGTGAAGATTCAGGGCAAGCCTCTGAGCGAGATTATCGGCACCGACGCCCTTCCTCAGGAAGAGTGGGAGAAGCTCCGCAACGATGTTGTTCAGGGTGGCGCCAAGATCATCCAGCTCCGTGGCCGCAGCTCATGGCAGAGTCCTGCCTACTGCTCTGTCGAGATGATTCGTGCCGTCATGGGTGGCGAACCATTCGCATGGCCTGCAGGAACATACGTGAAGAACGAGAAGTACCAGAACATCATGATGGCAATGGACACTACTCTCGACACCAACGGTTGCTCTTACAAGATGCCCGAGGGAACAGCCGAGGAGATGGCTCTGCTCGACGCAAGCTACGCTCACCTCTGCAAGATGCGCGACGAGTTGGTTACTCTCAACATCGTTCCTCCTGTAGATAAGTGGAATGAGATCAACCCGAATCTCTAATTATTTTTCGGAAGACTCTTTGTAAATAGATACTTTTACATAAATTTTAAGGTTAAACATTGGAAGCAGGCCCGATCGTGAGATTAGGCCTGTTTTTTTAAAATAAGCATCAGTAATTAACAACATGAATAATCCTAATAATATTCTTATCACTGGAGCCACGGGATTTATCGGGGGCTTCATAGTTGACAAAGCCCTAAGCTTAGGTATGAACGTGTGGGTGGCTGTGCGTCCGTCGAGCAGCAAGAAGTATCTCACCGACGAGCGCATCAACTTCATACATCTCGACTTCGACAGCAAGGAGCAGATGGTGAAGGCAATGAACTCTCTGCGCTTCGACTATGTTGTGCATGCCGCCGGAGTCACCAAGTGCATCAATGCCCAGGATTTCTATCGCGTCAACACCCTCGGCACGAAAAACCTCGTGGA
>CALZMK010000142.1 GCA_945788545.1 uncultured Prevotella sp. | reverse complement strand
AGTTCCACACGGGCACTGTCACCATCACTCCGATGTTCCATACCCCCGCGAAACTGCGACTGAACCCGTTATAGACATTGGGATTGGTGGCGGTGTATCCGCCCGTGAGCATCACCTTGGGCATATGTCCCGCCTTCGCCACATTCACAGCCTGCCTACTGATATCCACTACATTTTGCAGCATCTTCAGTTCGGGACGATTGTCGCCCGCAGTCTGCTCCTGACTCTCGATATCGGCGGCAATAGCCTCAATCTCGGTGGCGAGTTGGTCGTTGTCCTCGTCGGCAAGAGTGATTTCCTTGTTCACATCCAGTCCGCACAGTTGGCACAACAGCATCTTGGCGAGTGCCAGTCCGTCGTCCACCTGTGTCAGAGTCATCTCAGCCTCGTTCACCTTCACGCTCACCTTCAGTCCGTCGGCACGAGTCGCCACACCCTCGCGAATCATCTTACCGACATCACCGTCGAGTTTCTTTACCAGGTTGAGATAGCTCTCAGCCAGTCTTTTCTTATGCTTCAGCGACACCACCGTCCAATAGGCATTGTCGATGCTATAGAGCGTGGCCTGCGTGGTGGCGTCGGCTTGGTTGGCTGCCATGTCCTCGCCCAGGTCGGCAATTTTGTTCATGGCAATGATACTGCCACCCATAAACACGGGTTGGGTGAGCATCACCGACGCTGCAAACATATTGCGCGTGTCGGTGTGGAAGGCATCCACTATGCCACCCCCCACTCCATTGAGCATACCGGCGAGCACGTCGGTATTGGGAAGTCCCATCTGGGCAAACACCTGTCCGGCAGCAGTACCCATGTTGCCGAGGGCCTGTTTCTGCTCGTCGCTCAGTATCGACACCTGTTTGCTCGTATATACATACGCTCCCGAGGCATTTATCTGAGGCAGGTATTTCGTCCTTGCCGACTTCCTCATATTGCGCGCCATGTCACGCTTCACCTTGGCAACACCCATCTGCCTGTTGTTGCGCAGTGCCATTGCTCGGCAACTGTCCAACGACAGGACATCCTGGGCATCGGCATCAAGCGAGCATGATATGCCACCCAATAATAATACTATGGAAAAAAGTCCTTTCATTCCTAATTCCTAATTGACTTCGTCGATTGCTGGCTTCACCTCAGCATAGCTCGAGCAAGCTCGGCTCTGCATTCGGTTTGCGCAGCAATTCCTAATTCCTAATTCCTAATTTCTCATTTCTCAAATGAAAATGTTCTGCTTCCAATCATGTGTCCATCAGCAAAGATGCTGACGATATATGTGCCAGGCTCATACACCTGACTGCCACTGTAATACAACGACAGAGCGAGAGCCTCACCAGTGTATTCCACCTGCTTGCTCATAGTGGAACGCAGGGTGCGATTCTCGAATGTGAAAGATGCACCATCCTCAATTGCCTGTCCGTTGGGCTTAGTGACACGCACATAGAAGGTGCGCATACCATTGGATGCCGTAACGTTCTTAGCCACAGTGAAATCCACGCGGAAGCTCTTGCAATCCTTCATTCTCTTCAACTTCTTGCCTCCCTTCTTGAATGGAGTCATCGTGATACCCGTGGCGTCCAACTGGGCTGCTATCGCCACCTTCTCCGACAAACTGGCCTTCTCCGAACTCAAGCCCTCTATCTGTCGTGTCGCCTCGGCATACTGACCCTTCACGCGGGTGTTCTCCGCAGTCAGGTTCTCGTTCACCCTGTTCAGCGAGTCAATCTGCATCACATACGACCTCAGCACCCGCCTCATCGTGGCAAGCTCCTTCTTCAGTCGGGCTATCTCCCTTGCGTCGCTGCTCTTCACGCGCTTCAGTTCCTCCAGCAGTTGCTGGGTCTTCATCTGCTCCTGGGTGAGCTGCGCCACGATGGAGTCGTTGTTTATCTGAGTTTTCATCTCGCTATATTGGCGGGCAAACTGCTCGTACTCGTTCTCCATCTCCTTCTTGTCCAATTCCGCCAGTTCCTGCATCTCCTTGTTGGCCTGCTTCTGCTGTGTCAAACTGAAAAAGAGATACCCACCACCCGCCATCAGCAGCACAATCACTGCCACAAGCGCATAAGTCAATTTCTTGTTCATCTTTTTACCTTATATTATATATAATATTAATTCGAATTCGCTTGCAAAATTACGTATTTTCATTGAAACGGCAAAGAAATAACAGCTGAGATTTACCCTCTTTCCTCATTTTTTAGGAATATTATGGAAAAAAGGAACAATTTTATATTTAAAAAATCAAAAAAAACAAATATTATCATTGTGTTTTGATTATTTTTTATTAGATTTGCAGCATGAAACAATTACACCGAATATACGACCTATATGCCGACGGTTTCCGGAACATGAAAATCGGGCGCACGCTGTGGACGATCATCATCATCAAGTTGATCATCATCTTCGCTGTGCTCAAGGTTTTCTTCTTCCCCGACTTCCTCTCGGAGCATGCCCCCAACGGCGACAAGGCGGAATTCGTGGCAACGGAAATACTTAGTGAAGAATTAAAGGATTAAAAAATTAAAGAATTAAAAAACTTAGATAACATGACAGAAACAATTCTAAACATCGACGCATCAGCGATAGACTGGGCACGCGCGCAATTCGCTCTCACAGCCATCTATCACTGGCTCTTCGTCCCACTCACACTGGGACTCGCTCTCATCATGGGCATCATCGAGACATGCTGGTATCGCACCGGCAAGGAATTCTGGAAAGAGGCTGCACAGTTCTGGCAGAAACTCTTCGGTATCAACTTCGCCATGGGGGTCGCCACGGGTATCATCCTCGAGTTTGAGTTTGGCACCAACTGGAGCAACTACTCATGGTTTGTGGGCGACATCTTCGGAGCCCCGCTTGCCATCGAGGGTATCGTGGCGTTCTTCATGGAATCCACCTTCGTGGCTGTGATGTTCTTCGGATGGAAGAAGGTGTCGCGCGGGTTCCATCTCGCTGCCACATGGCTCACTGGCATCGGCGCAACCTTCTCGGCATGGTGGATTCTCGTTGCCAACTCATGGATGCAATATCCCGTGGGCTGCACATTCAATCCCGACACCATGCGCAATGAGATGGCGTCGTTTGCCGAGGTGGCTCTCTCGCCCTTCGCCATCGACAAGTTCTGCCACACCGTCATCTCGTCGTGGATTATCGGCGCCATCTTCGTCGTTGCCGTCAGCTGCTGGTATCTTCTCAAGAAGCGCCACACCGAGTTGGCAACAAAGAGTATCAAGATTGGTTCTACCGTCGGACTTGTTGCCTCACTGCTCGCCCTTCACACCGGCGACCACTCGGCATATATGGTGGCACAGGTGCAACCGATGAAACTCGCTGCTATGGAGGCACTCTATAACGGCAGTGAGGGTCAGGGACTTACAGCCATCGCGCTCGTCAATCCCTTCGAGCAACCCGACTATGCCTCGGGCGAGGATCCTGCTCTCAAAATCGAGATTCCCTACGCCCTCTCCTTCCTCGCCACCCGCGACATCAACGGCTTCGTTCCCGGTGTCAACGACCTGCTCAAGGACAGCGACGAGAAGATTCGCCGCGGACGCATCGCCATCACGGCACTCAAGGAATATCGCCAGAAGGATGTTCCCGCAGAGCGCAAGGCACAACTGCTCAAGGACATACAGGACAACATGCCCTACTTCGGATATGGATATATCAAGGACAAGGCCGACCTCGTGCCCTATATCCCACTGTGCTTCTATGCCTTCCGCGTGATGGTGGGTCTCGGCACACTCTTCCTCCTGTTCTTCGCCGTGATGACATTCATCTCGTGGCGCAAGGACGTGGCATGCCCCAAACTGCGCCTTCTCCACATGGCGGCAATAGCTCTTCTGCCCCTGGGATATATATGCAGTGAGTCGGGTTGGCTTGTCGCCGAATTCGGGCGCCAGCCTTGGGCCATCCAGGACATGATGCCCACATGGGTAGGTGTCAGCAACATCGGCAGCAGCAGTGTGATGCTCACCTTCTTCATCTTCCTCGCCCTCTTCACCACCCTCCTCGCAGTGGAAATCAACATCCTGCTGAAAGCGATCAAACAAGGTCCATCGGACCAGGGTCCATCGGACTAAGGTCCGATGGAAATTAAAGAATTAAAGAATTAAAAAATTAAAGAAACGAAGTTCGACGAAGTCAATTAAAGAATTAAAAAATTAAAGTTGCTGCGGCAATGCACTTTAATACTTTAATATTTTAATATTTTAATCTCAAAATTGAAAATTTTGACTTATGGATTATACATTTTTGCAACAATACTGGTGGTTCCTCGTATCACTTCTTGGAGCCCTGTTGGTCTTCCTGCTATTCGTTCAGGGAGCCAACTCATTGGTCTTCTCGCTCGGTCGCACCGACGAGGAGCGTCGTCTTATCGTCAACAGCACGGGACGCAAGTGGGAGTTCACATTCACCACTCTCGTAACCTTCGGCGGAGCCTTCTTCGCCTCCTTCCCGCTGTTCTATAGCACCAGTTTCGGTGGCGCCTACTGGCTTTGGATGCTCATCCTCTTCAGTTTCGTGCTCCAGGCTGTCAGCTATGAGTTCCAGAACAAGCTCGGCAACCTGCTCGGCACTCGCACCTTCCAGTGGTTCCTCGTGCTCAACGGCATCCTCGGTCCATTGCTCCTTGGCGGTGCCGTGGCAACCTTCTTCAACGGCAGCAACTTCGTCGTTGCCAAGGACAACCTCGTGGATGGTTTCGCCTCACCCGTCATCAGTTCTTGGGCTAACGCCTCACATGGTCTCGACGCCCTGCTCGACCCGTGGAACCTCGTCCTCGGCTTTGCCGTATTCTTCCTCGCACGCATTCTTGGAATATTATATGTGATGAACAATGTCAACGACGAGAACATCCGCTCTCGCGGCAGTGTGCGCCTCGTGGGCTGCGCCGTTCCCTTCGTCCTCCTCTTCGTGGCGTTCCTCGTGCGCACCCTCTGCAAGGAGGGCTATGCCTACGACCCCGCCTCGGGAGTCATCATGATGGAGCCCTATAAGTATCTCCACAACTTCCTCGACATGTGGTATCTCGCAGTCCTGCTCCTCGCTGGTGTCGCCCTCGTGCTCTACGGCATCATCCGCACCATCGTCAGCAAGACCTACATCTGCGGCATATGGCCCGTAGGCATCGGCACAGTCCTCACCGTCCTCGCCCTTCTGTTGAGCGCCGGATGGAACAACACCGCCTACTATCCCTCGAATGCCGACCTGCAGAGCTCGCTCACCATTGCCAACAGTTGCAGCAGCCACTTCACTCTCAGCACCATGGCAGTGGTAAGCATCCTTATCCCGTTCGTACTCG
>CALZMK010000141.1 GCA_945788545.1 uncultured Prevotella sp. | reverse complement strand
AAAAGAAGGTGTCAATCATTTGACACCTTCTTTTATATTATTTACTTCTTGATAGTATATAGCCTGAATGTCATTGGCTGGAGGACATCGTTGAGCACGGTGTTCTTGCTGCCAGCCTCACACTTCACGCTACCCTCCACCGGAGCAATCTTGTTGGGAGCCTCGATAGAGTTCTCGTCGTCCATACCGTTGTGGTTGAGCGTGATGGTCTTGGCCGTCTTCTCGCCCTTCATGCCCACGAGGTTGAGACTGATGTTCTGTGCGGTCTTGCTCGTGTTAATCACCTTCACGATAACAGTGTTGGCATTGGCATCAAGCACGGCACTGGCGAACAATCCATTCTGTCCCTCCTGACCAGCCACGGGCTTCTTGTTCATAGTAAGACTGAGCACGTTGGTACCCTTGTTCTGGGCATACATCTGCTGAACATAGTAAGAACAGGTCTTGAACATCTCGGTGTTGTCAAACCATACAAGGTCGGGACGCCACTGCCATCCGTCAACATGAGCCAACAGCGGAGCGTAGGCAGTCATATAAACTACGTCGGCATTGCGCTCCATATCGGTCATGAAGGCAGCCTCAAGGATAGATGCCTCGTAGTGGTTCCACTTCTTGCCCTTGCCGTGGCAAGCATACTCACCTGCAAATACCTTCGGTCCCTTGCGGTCGTAGTTCTCATAGCGCAGACCGCTGTTGAGGAACCAGCTCTCAGGGCGATAGAAATGCTCGTCAACGAGGTCGGCCTTCTGCTTCTTCATGTCCTGCCATCCCAGTTCAAACATCTTGCCCTCTGAGTCGGGACCACTGGTACCCACAATCTTGATGTCGGGATACTTGGCGCGAATGGCCTTGACAAATGGTGTGAGACGCTTATAATATAAGGTGTCCCACTGCTCGTTGCCCACACCGATATATTTCATGTTGAATGGTTCGGGATGTCCCATCTCCGCACGCTTCTTTCCCCATGTGGTGTTCACGTCGCCATTGGCAAACTCGATGAGGTCGAGGCAGTCCTGGATATATGGGTCAAGCTGGTCCATAGGTACATGTGCGCACTCCTTGTCCCAGTTCTGGAACTGGCATGCCATACCCACGTTGAGCACAGGCAGAGGCTCTGCACCGATGTCCTCCGAGAACTGGAAGAACTCGAAGAATCCAAGTCCGTAGCTCTGATAGTAGTCGGGATAGTAGCGATAGTCGAAGGTGTGCTCCCAGCGGTTCTGGTTGAGCGGACGGTTTTCCACCGGTCCGATGGTGTTCTTCCACTGGTAGCGTGTCTCGAGGTCAGTGCCCTCAACGATACATCCACCGGGGAATCTCAACAATCCAGGCTTTACGTCGGCAAGAGCCTGTGCCACATCACGGCGAAGTCCGTTTTTGCGGTTCTTGAATGTATTGACGGGGAAGAGACTCACGTGCTCAAGGCATACAGGGTTCTCACCCTTGAGGAAGATACGCAGGTTTGCCTTCTTCTGGGTCTCGGGCGACTTCAGTACTATCTCATACTTCTTCCAGTCGGCAGAAGTGATGTCGAGAGTCTGCTCTACAAATTCCTGGTGCTCACCCATAGAGTACTGGTCGATAAGCTGCACGCGGATGGATGTCTTGCCCTTTGGAGCCTTTGCCCATACCGAGAAACGATAGTCCTCGCCCTTAACAACTCCGATACCGAAATAACCCTCGTTCTGGATACCGGTGCGGCGTTCCTGATGATTGGGTGCATTCAGCACGACATAGTGTGGACAACGCTCAAATGGACCGTCGTCCTTCAGTTTTACGTCACCGAATACCTGCCATCCCATGTAGCTTTGTGGGAACTCGAATGAGCGGTTTTTCACAAGCTCGCCGTACAGACCTCCGTCGGCGGCATAGTTAATGTCCTCAAAAAACAGGCCATACATCGTGTCCTGTATCTTTGCTCCGGCTTTCTTGGTGTTGATGTCCAAAACATTGGTTTGGGCATCTGCTGCTATCGCACAAGCCGCTGCGATAGCGCATGTAATTAGTGTTCTTTTCATTATTATACAGTAGGTTTAAGCTAGTATCAGCGACAAAATTAGTTAAATATTTCATAATATGCAAGTAATTTCAGATATTTTTAGTAATTTTGTGCCGAATTTAATAACATTACTACTAAAAAAGATTATGGAACAACAAGACAAGGGTAGCAAGGCCTACCTAATTTCAATTGTGATGGTCGCCGTATTGGGCGGTCTTCTGTTTGGTTACGACACCGCTGTGATATCGGGAGCAGAAAAGGGATTACAGGCATTTTTCATGGGTGCCGACGATTTCGTATATACCGATTTCTGGCATGGATTCACCAGTTCGAGTGCCTTGGTAGGCTGTATCATCGGTTCGGCAATCTCCGGACTGTTGGCCTCTAATTGGGGCCGCAAGCGTTCGCTCATCTTTGCCGGCGTGATGTTCTTCATCTCGGCATGGGGTTCGATGTATCCTGAGACAATGGTATTGGCCAAGGGCGAACCCAACCTCACCTTGCTTATTGTCTTTAATATATATCGTGTGATAGGTGGTATCGGTGTGGGACTTGCTTCTGCCGTGTGTCCTATGTATATCGGTGAGATTGCACCCAGCAACATCCGTGGTATGCTCGTGTCATGGAACCAGTTTGCCATCATCTTCGGTCAGTTGGTCGTGTATTTCGTCAACTTCTTCATTCTCGGCGACCATGTTGCTCCTGTCATCCAGAGCATTGGCGACGGAATGAACCAAATACTCAACGGTGGCGAGGCAGCCTGGGCTATCGAGACAGGATGGAGATATATGTTCGGTTCGGAGATGGTGCCTGCCGGACTCTTCGCCCTGCTCATCTGCTTTGTGCCCGAGACTCCGCGCTATCTTGCCCTCATCGGTCAGGACGACAAGGCCGAGCGTGTTCTCACCCGCATCAATGGCGCTGCCAAGGCAAGGGAAATTCTCGATGAGATAAAGAACACCGTCAGTGAGAAGAAGGAAAAGCTTATGACCTACGGTTTCCTCTGTATCTTCGTTGGAGTTATGCTCTCAGTGTTCCAGCAGGCCGTCGGTATCAATGCCGTGCTCTACTATGCACCGCGTATATATGAGGCAATGGGCTTCGACAATCCGATGATGCTCACCGTATTTAATGGTATTGTAAACCTTGGATTCACCTGTGTAGCTATCTTTACGGTCGAGAAACTCGGTCGCAAACCGCTTCTCATCATCGGTTCGCTCGGTATGGCAATAGGAGCCATCGGCGTGGCTTGCACATTCGGCAATCCCGATGTCCAGCTCCTTTGCATGATCTCCATCATGGTATATTCAGCCTCATTTATGTTCTCGTGGGGACCCATTTGCTGGGTGCTCATCGCCGAGGTGTTCCCCAACACCATCCGTGGCCAGGCAGTGGCCATCGCCGTAGCCTTCCAGTGGATATTCAACTGGATTGTGTCAACCTCGTTCGTGCCTATGGCCAACAGTCTCGGCTACTGGTTCACCTATGGCCTTTATGGTGTCATCTGTATCCTTGCCGCCCTCTTCGTATGGCGTCTCGTTCCTGAGACCAAGGGCAAGACACTTGAGGACATGACCAAACTGTGGAAAAAATAATAATCACTAAATATTATATAGACTTATGAAGACAATTTTGATTGCAGAAGACAACGACAGCAACTTCATCTTGATGAGCTACCTGCTCAAGAAGCACTACAACATCATCAGAGCGAAGAATGGCAAGGAGGCTGTGGATTATGCAGCCAAGGGTGGATTTGAAATCATACTTATGGACATCAAGATGCCTGAGATGGACGGACTTGAGGCTACCCGGATAATCAAGAAGGAACAGCCCAATATGCCCATCATTGCTCTCACTGCCAATGCCTTTGAGAGCGATCGCGAGCAGGCCCTCGCCGCCGGTTGCGACGACTTCCTCTCAAAACCGGTGAATGCCGAGGTATGTCTCGCCACCATCTCAAAGTACATCTGATACTTAGAAGAAGGGGAAAAGAAAAAGGAGTGGTTAATGAAAACCACTCCTTTTTTCGTGACTCGCATGGGGCTCGAACCCATGACCCCAACATTAAAAGTGTTGTGCTCTACCAGCTGAGCTAGCGAGTCATCGCTGTGCTCTTTTGTTAAAAAGCGGTGCAAAGGTACGCACAAATTTTGAAATAACCAAATTATTTAGCGTTTTTTTGCTATTCTTGTGCTGATTTTGTTGTATTTTCGCTTTCTATGGCCTTTTCTTCCTCTTCTTTCACCACATATCTCTTATAATAAGCAATGAGTAGGGTGGTGAGCGGAAGAGCTACAATAAGACCGATGAATCCTAACAAAGCACCCCATACCGACAGCGACAAGAGAAGAATGGCGGGGTTGAGCCCCATGGCTTTGCCCATAATCTTGGGGGTGAGCACCATGTCGGTGATAACCTGTACGACGATGAATACGATTACAGCCGAACCGAATATCAGCCAGAAGTTTTCACCTGTATCTACAGCCTTGAGAGCCGAGAGTAGTATCATCGGTATGAAGGCAAAGCCATGTAGATATGGCACAAGGCTCAACAATCCTATTAGAATGCCAAGACCGATGGCCATCGGAAAACCGATGATGGTGAATCCAATGCAGAACAAAATACCTATACATAGGGCCACAAGACTCTGACCGCGCACATAACTATCGAGCTGTGTCTCTACATCGTCCATCAATGAGCGCCAAAACGGGCGGCTCTTCTTGGGGAACATCCTGATGAAACCTGCCGAGAGAGTCTCGTAGTCCATAAGAATGAAGAAGAGGTAGATGAGAGTTACCATCGATGTGATAATGCTGATTAGCACGGTGGCTGTCTGTGTGATCACCTCGAACACCCGCGGCATAGCCTTGCGAATGGCATCGGTCACCTCCTTGTTCTCGAAGAACTTCTGTATCTCGCCTCCGTTCTCGTCAATCCATTGACGTATGGCTAATGGAAAGTTCTTAATGTGTGTGGTCTCGTGCAGATAGCGTGTCACGAGTTCGCCGAGTTTCTCAAACTGCTCGATCATCGGTGGGATGATGAGATAGAGGATTCCCGCAATCACTCCAATGACAAACAATAGTGTGACGATGATGGACAGCACGCGACCTGGCACGTGTAACCTATGTTGCACGAACTTTACTATCGGGTAGAGCAGGTAGGCAAATAGCCATGCTATGAAAAAGGGCAGCAATACACTACTCAGATAGTTGATGACAAAGAGAATTGCTCCCACCAAAAGTGTGATGAGCATGCCTCTAACGAAGCGGTCGAATGTTATTGTCTTCTCGAGCATATTTCCTTATATATATGTTAAGTTATCTGA
>CALZMK010000140.1 GCA_945788545.1 uncultured Prevotella sp. | reverse complement strand
CCACAGTGTGGATATGGTCGCGCAGGCGCTCATAGAACACTTCCTTGCTTACAGGCTTTCCCTTTTTGTCGGTAAACATCCAGTTGGCAAACTGGCTATGCCATGCCAGACAGTGTCCGCGCATCTTCACTCCATTAGCTCTACACCAGTTGGCGATACTGTCAGCACCAGCGAAGTTCCACACTCCCTCCTTGGGATGTATCTCGCCTGGCTTCATTGCATTCTCGGCAGTTACGCTGTTGAAGTTCTTCTTCACCACAGCCATTTGCTCGGGCGATGCCACGTTGCGGATATTCAGTGCCACACCCACGGTGAAATAATCCTTATAAGTGTCCTTATATCCCGTAGGGTCGTCAACTCTCTGCATCTGTCGCGGTTGGGCAGACGCTACGATGGATGTACAAGCCATGTACACACAGAAAAGTAATAATCGCAGTTTCATTTAATTAAATATTAATTATAAATTAGTTATCGGGTGCAAAGTTACGACAATAAAACCAATAAATACATTGAATTTGTTTCAAATACTTTATAATTTGTTCCATGGCCACATACAATGACTTAATAAAACAAAAAAAAGCCTGTGCAGCAGAGGAAACATAACTGCACAGACCTATTAACAAAATATATACACTAACCTAAACTTTTCACTTGTTGATGAACTTCTTGCCGTTGGCCTGATTGATGATCAAGCCCTTGAAGTCGTTGCCTACATTGCGTCCGCTGAGGTCGAACCACTTGCCGGTAGTCTGCTTCTTGTCGGCATATACACCGTTGATACCTGTCTGTGACTTTAGTATCTCGAGCATTGTCTCGGCATAGCGCTTACCGATGATGCGATAGCCTTCGGCTGTGAAATGCAGTCCGTCGCCACGCTGCGGGCAATCCTTTGAACTGATGACATGAGCCGTCGGGATGACATTCGGCAGTGTGGCTATTACCTTATTAAATCCGCCGCATGCGCCACCCTGGTCGGTCTGCACTGTCTCGCCAGCGAGCAATGGAACATTGTCGGCCGAGAGATTCAGTTCGCTGAGCAGACGCTCATACACCTTCTTCACATTCTCAGCCCAGTTGCCCATACCTCCGTCGGTTTCGCCCTGGTGCATCAAGATACCCTTGATGATACCATATTGCTGTGCCTTCTTGGCTATATCCACAAGACGGCGGAAGGGGTTGTTGTCATAGCAGGCCATGATATTCTTAAACCAGTCGGCCTCGCCAGCAACATAGTCGCCTACATATTCCTCCATGAAGCCCTTGATACTGGTGCCGCCGATAGCTACATGAACGACTCCAATCTTCACCTCCTCGGGCAGATTCTCCACCATGGTGCGTCCGAAATAGTCGGCAGGAGTGAGTCCTGTTCCTTGTCGGCAAATAGGTGGAACGGCGGTGTACCACTTACCCATCTCGCGCTTGGGAGAGTTGAAGTTGACAGCCGCCATCACTTGGAATCTCTCGGGCACGTCCTTTGTGTCCTGAGCCTCGGGAGTGGCATTTCCCTCCATGTTCGACTGTCCGAAGCAGAGATAAATCTGGAAGTTGGGATCTGCACTATCGGGCACTCCTATCCATTGAGTCAACTGGGCTGTAGCCTTCTTCAGCTTTTCAGCCTCGACGAGATAGTCCTCGTCGTTTGTTGTGGTGAATGCCTCAGCAGCGGCGAGTGCCTCCTCAAGAGCCTTGCGGGCTGCCACGGCTTCCTCGCGTGTAAGGTCGGCACCAGCCTCAAGAGCAGCCTTTGCGTCATTGATAGCCTGCAGGAGGTCGCCCTTATATGATGTGCTCACCACCTTGAAGCTCACTCCTCCCTGCCAAGATATCTTCTCCCAGTTGGCAGTGAGTTCGCTCTCAAAGTCACCATTCACGATGAGTTCTGTATCGCTGCCCTCTTCCTTCAATGTAACATCATCAAAGAAGATGCTTCCGCCATATTGTCCGAAAACGAAGTCAAGTTCGTTGAGGGGAAATTTTGCTGAGAATTTCCATGTATATGTCTTCCATGATGTTGAGAAGTCATAACCTGCCTCATATTGCACGTCATTACTTCCTCCCCACTGGTTGAGGTTATCAGAAGCGGTGTCGATAGGCCACAATGCCAAGGTTCCACTGGCAGAACCCTTTATGCGTGCCTTAAGCACATACGTCTTGCCCACTGTCAACGGGGCATCGAGCTTATAATGTATCTGCCAGTCCCAGATATTGGCCTGTGGCTCAGAGGTAGTCACCTTCAATGCATGATTGATGCCCTCGGGCTCCTCAATTTTCTCTGTCAGAGTGTATTTGCTTACAAACTCCCATATCTCCTCGCTTGTCATAACTCCCGCGGGGTCGTTGCTATGCCAGTGTCCCTTGCCGTCGAGGGTGTTAAGCACCACCTCTACACCGCCTTCCCCGGCCTCCCATGTAGTGCGAGAGCTCTTGGAATTTGGTTTGTTCTTAGGCCACGGGGTGACAGTAGTTGCCGGAGTCTTGCAGTCATTATGTGCAGCCCATGCCGACACTCTTGCCTTCACATTGTCATAGGTAACAACGTCGTCGGCATTTCCGTGAGTATGTATAAGAGGTATTGGGCGCGAACTGCACACTGGGTCGCCCCACATCAGATAGCCACTGACAGGAGCGAAGGCTGCAAACTTCTCGTCCATATAGTTGGCGCAGAAGTATGTCATCATACCACCCATCGAGAATCCTGATAGATACACCCTCTTAGTGTCTATCTTATATCTTTTCACCATCTCGTCAATAATCACAGTAAGGAATTTCATGTCTTTGTTAGACGACACCGACGTATTAGTGATGTCCCACGAACGGCCAATACCGTTAGGATATACCAAAACAAATTTCTCTTCCTTGGCAATCGACTCCCAATCACTCTGCTTTTGCTGATAAGCAGCATCCTGGTTCATTCCGTGTAGCGAGATAAGCAGAGGTGCATTCTCTGGCAGGTCGGCAGGTGCATAGACGAGCATGTTTCTTTTTGTTCCGTCAACGGAGATATCTTCCGACACGGCCTTATCTTGTGCCTTCGCTCCAAAGAGCACGCCGCACATCAGCGTAAAGATTAGAAGTAATCGATGTTTCATTTCTGCTATATTTTCTATGGATTTATAGTTTTTGGCTGCAAAATTACAAACTTTCTGATTATCACTGCATATAATTTGTATCAAATATCAATTGAAATGTTACAATATGAAGATTTCTACTTCCTTTATTATCATATTTATTATATAGCACGAATAGTTAATTATTGTTATTCCCTATGTTTTTGTGTGCAAAATTCTTGTTATTCCCTCATGAAATGTGTAAATTTGCAGCGATATTCCCTCATGAAATGTGTAAAACGAGTAAATATTATGTACAGAACTGCAATTCAAAGACTAATAGCATGGAAGAATAGTCATCGGCGAAAGCCTTTGATTATAGAAGGTGCACGTCAAGTAGGCAAGACATGGCTCGTAAAAGAGTTTGCAAAATTACATTACAAGTCAATAGCATACATAAATTTCGAAGAAAATACGTATTTAAGGAACATATTTGAGATAGACTATGACATTGACAGAATAACGGCTGCCATAAGTGCCGCAACTCACACGAATTGCGCTGCCGATGGCACCCTAATCTTCCTCGATGAGATACAGGAAGCAAAGAATGGCATCACAGCATTGAAGTATTTTCAGGAGAATGCACCCCATCTTCATATTATCGTAGCTGGTTCCTTATTAGGGATACAACTGCATCGTCAAGTCTCATTTCCTGTTGGAAAGGTACAGTTCATGACATTATATCCAATGAATTTCTGCGAGTTCCTCTTAGCGATGGGCGAAGATGCCCTTGCAAAGATGATAGACGTGGGGGATTGGACTAATATCAATATGTTCGCCCCTAAGTTTCGTGAACTACTCAAGTATTACTATTATGTTGGTGGAATGCCCGAGGCTGTTTTATGCTTCAGTCAAAATCGCGACTGGACTGAGGTGCGAAATATCCAATTGGATATATTGAAAAGCTACGAGCGCGATTTCTCAAAACATGCGCCCGAGGATATTGCCCCGCGCATCCATGACCTATGGCTATCCCTACCATCACAACTCGGCAAGGAGAACCGTAAGTTCGTATATGGACTTGTAAAGCAAGGTGCACGGGCGAGAGAATATGAGATTGCACTGCAGTGGCTTATTGACGGAGGACTCATCCATCGCGTAAACTGCGTAAAGGCACCAAGAATGCCGTTGAAAAGCTACGAAGACAGAAATGCATTCAAGATATACTGCGTGGATATAGGTCTATTAGGGGCAATGTGCAGATTGGATTCTGCTACGTTGATTGATGGCAGCCAAATTTTCACGGAGTTCAAGGGAGCATTAACCGAACAATATGTTATGCAACAACTAACTGGCGGATTGGAGTTGTTCTATTTCTCCAAACCTAATAGTAGTCAGGAAATCGACTTCTTGATTCAATCTGGAATGGACATCCTGCCAATAGAAGTGAAAGCCGAGGTCAGCGTCAAGGCGAAGAGTCTCAAGCAATTCGTAATAGAAAACTCACCACGCCATGCCTATCGTCTATCGATGAATGATTACAAGCAAGAAGAATGGATGACTAATATTCCTCTGTATGCTGTAGAGCACTTAATGACTCTGATTGTGTAAAACCACTTTGGGTTCGTTAGCTTCTCTCACGAGGCTCTCTATGGCTACACGCACACGAAAAAAAGTTTGAAAACGTCTGTCACTGTCAGCCCTAAATTATAACACACTGAAATACAAGTGCTTATCAATTCTGAAGGCTGACAGACGCTCTGAAAGATGGCAAAACATCGACATTAATACCCCTATATTAGTGAATTACCTGTATCGATCAATCCCCCGTAAGTCGGGTTACTGTCTTACACGAGGTAAGACTCTACATCAGCGGTATTCCTTGTCTTCCACTGCTACTATAGTCGCACTTGCACCACTGCCATTGTCACAACTGTTCCAAGGCTGTTGACACGACTGTTCCAAGGCTATTGTTACACTCGTTCCAAAGCTGTGGTACAGATGTGACAACGGGCATGGAACTACCGTGTCAACAGGCATTATCACAGTCGTTCCAAAACTATTATGATAGCGAGACAATAGTGTATCTCTTTGGCAGCTAAAGCCCAAAAGGGCGGCATAGCATAGGTATCCTATGTTATGCCGCCCATAAAGAGTTAAAGTAATATCTACTTTTATATATTACTTGTTGATATACTTCTTACCAGTAGCCTTGTTGATAACCAAGCCCTTGTAGTTCTTGCCCACCTTCTGACCAGCTGCGTTAACGAACTCAGCATTAG
>CALZMK010000139.1 GCA_945788545.1 uncultured Prevotella sp. | reverse complement strand
TAGTGGGTTCTGTGAGTGTCAGTGGTTCATACCACCCCAAGGAATATTTCTCGAAGGCGGTATAGTTGGCAGGACACCATGAATCTCCGTTAAAACAGCCCTTGGCCAAAGAGTCGTAATTGCCGAAGTTGTCCTTACCGTGTGGACTACCGGCCGTCTGATAGAAATCGGGCAGTCCGAGGCAATGGCTGTATTCATGGGCAAATGTGCCAAAACCATCTATTTCGCCACGAAACTCATGATTGAGTATGCAATAGGAGCTCACGCTGATCCCCTCGTAAGTATAATTCTTCTTGTCGGTTGTTGCATATTCGAGATAATACTGATGCGGCCAGATAAGATTGGCAGGGTTGTCATAACCATAATTCTGTACTGATGAGTCATTCTCGCCCGCCGAGGCATATATCACCACCACCTGTTCTACATTGCCGTCGCCGTCCCAGTCGTAGTCACTCAGGTTGACCTTACCCTCGATGGCCTTTAATCCCTCGACAACGAGGTCGCCTGGTATCTTGTCGAAACCGTTATTGCCATTCTTGCCATAATGCTCATATCCGTATTCGGCGGTAAACGGTCCATATATGTCGAAGTCAACATCAAAGATACCGTGGCTTTGGTCGATGAAATACTGGTGTAGCGACCCGTGCTCCTTGGTTTGGATCAGTTTGCCAGTGTTGAGGGCGGCATTCCAGTGGTTGTAGGCATCGCCACCCATAAAGGTTTTGTCGGCAAATTCCATCAATAAGACGAGCTGTTTCTTCTTGCCTGGTGTGGCGATGGGATCGCTTGATGTGCTACGGGTGTTGGCTTTCCTTACATGACTTCGATTTTTACTTATTCTTTGTGGAATATCCCCGATAGCCCTTCCATCCTCAGTGATATAGTAATGGCAAAACTCATCGCCAACGAGTTTGACCTTGACAATAGAACCATCATCGAGGACAATGTTTTTCCATCCTCCACGCGCTGGGGCTGACATGCCGTGGGATGCCATTATGGCTGCTAATAAAAGGAAAGCAATTCTTTTCATATATTAAACAGTTTTCTTACATTTGCAGTGGTGCGTCGTGCCACCTCGTCGGCAGTGGTGCCGTAAGCCTCTGCCATGCGCTCTATGATGTATGGTATAAACGCACTCTCGTTGCGCTTGCCGCGCATTGGCACGGGAGCCATGTATGGTGCGTCGGTTTCGCATACGAGGCGATCGAGGGGAATGGAGTGAAGTACTTCGGGCAGATGGGATTTCTTGAATGTGAGCACACCGCCCACACCGATGAGGAATCCGTCGAAGGCAAGCAGCTCGGCTGCCTCCTTCTCATTGCCGGCAAAGCAATGGAACACACCACCGCATAGTTGGCCCCGGTATTTCTTGAGTATAGCCACCATCTCGTTTTGCGCCTTGCGGCAGTGTATCATAAGCGGCAATTGGGCTTCGATTGCCCATCTCACATGTTCCTCAAAACATTTAGTCTGCTCATGTTCATATTCACGGCTCCAGTAGAAGTCGAGCCCCACCTCTCCTATTGCGATAAACTCCTTGGGCGCCTCCATCTGTATGCGTCGCATCTCGTCAACCACCTCGCGCCAGTTGGGACGCACATCCTCTGGGTGAAGACCGATCATGGCGTAGGCAAAACCAGGATATGTCTTCACCACTGAGCGCAACTTGTCCAATCCCTCCATGTTTATGGCAGGCACAAGTATTGCCTCAGCCCCCGCTTCACGGGCACGGGCAATCATCTCGTCGCGGTCGAGGTCGAATTCCTCACCATCAATATGTGCATGAGAGTCAATAAATCCCATATTACTTGTATTTGTTCATCAATTCTCGCGCTTCATCATTTGATTGGTGTAGGCACGCAGTTCGGCCTTGCGCTCCTCGGCCACAGCCACTTTGTCGAGCCATTTCTTGCCCTCCTCGAAGTAGTGCTCAATCTTGGCTTCACAGAGTTGACGAATACCGATTTCGTCGTACAGGCGTGTTACGGCAGCCACTTTTTCCTTGCGGTCAAACTTCTCACCGCTGCACCATTTCTGCAATTCCTTGCGCTGGGCATCATTGGCACGGTTGAAGGCATTGATAAGCATGTATGTCTTCTTGTTGCACATGATGTCGCCACCGATTTCCTTGCCGAACACCTTGGGGTCGCCATACACGTCGAGCAGGTCATCCTGCAATTGGAAGGCGAGTCCAATCTGTTCGCCAAACTTATACAATGCCTCTGCGTCCGACACTGGAGCATTGGCAAGGATAGCACCAATCTTGAGTGCACAAGCAAGCAGTACACTTGTCTTGAGACGTATCATCTCGATATATTCATCCTCGGTCACGTCGTTGCGGTTTTCGAAGTCCATATCGAATTGCTGTCCCTCACCGATTTCAAGAGCCGTCTCGGTGAATAGTTCAAGCACCGGTTTGAGTTTTGCCTGCTCCACTGTAGCCAATCGCTGATAGGCCACAACAAGCATAGAATCGCCCGACAGGATTGCAGTGTTCGGGTCCCATTTCTTGTGTACGGTGTCATGTCCGCGTCGCTTGTCGGCGTTGTCCATGAGGTCGTCGTGTAGGAGGGTATAGTTGTGATATGTCTCCACAGCTACGGCAGGCATAAGGATTCTCTCGGGGTCATCCTTCCACAGGTTATATCCAAGCAGCATGAGCACTGGGCGTATGCGTTTTCCGCCGAGCGACAGCACATACTTAATTGGTTCATACAGCGATTTCGGTTCGCGGTTGTAGGGCAATTTGTCGATAAAGGCATTCACCTTCTCGTACAGTTCATCTGATGTTTTCATATCTTTATTCTTTAATTTTTTAATTCTTGAATTCTTTAATTCAAGTTGTAGCGCGCTACAACTTGAACACCACCGGAATGCACACCATCGTCCTGCATGGCTTGTCGTTTTGCACTCCCGGTGTCCATTTTGGCATTTTTCTCATCACTCTCAGAGCCTCCCTGTCGAGCGAGGCATATTGTGCGCTCTTCACCACCTTGAGGTCGGACATCGTACCGTCCTTGTTGACGATAAACTGCACCACCACCTTGCCCTCCTTCTTCTTGCGCTGGGCATCCGATGGATAGCGCAGGTTTTTGGTGAGCCATTTCATCAGTTCCACCGCACCGCCAGGAAACTTTGGCAAGTCCTCCACAGTATGGAAGTTAAACGGATTGTCGCCGAGGTCGGTTTGTGCAGGAGCAAATTCCGCCTCTGTGTCCTTAGTGGCTTCAGGGGCGTTGTCCTCACCCTTAGCGTCGCCATCTGCCTTGTTGAGTTCCTCCGCTGTTGGCGGAATCTCCTCATCCACCACATTAATCTTTTGTGGTGTGGCCTCCTGCTTTTTCTTCGGTGCAAGGGCAATGCGTTCTTCCTGTTGGGTGATGGGCATCATCTCCACCTCGCGAGTCACCTCGTCGAGCAGTTCGTCGTCGAGATCGGCGTCCTCACCCCCTCCAGTGTTATATTCGAGAGCCACCAATATCGTCGAGAGGATAAACACGAGTGCCATGAGCAGTCGCGTCACTCTTCCTTCTTCGAGATCGGCCTTTTTATTTTTCTTAATTTCCATCTTTTTATGCAATAAATCCGCCTTTTTTACGTTCTTTTTTTAGTAGAGTGCGGATTTTCGCTACAAATATAGCTCAGATATTTTAAAAATTAGTATCTTTGCACACAAATTCTCAAAAATAGATGAAAAAAAATGTAATTCTTGCCTTTTTTGTCCTATTTTCTTACGAAATAAGGGCCCAAGAGAGCGAAACTGTATATAATTTCCTCCGTTTGCCGGTGAGTGCCCATGCGGCAGCCTTAGGTGGAGATAACATCACCATCGACGATGATGATCCGACGATGGTATTCCATAATCCGGCGTTGGTGAGCAATGTTAGCGATCGCTCGCTCAACCTCAACTATATGACATATATGGAGGGGGTGAAGGTGGCAAGTGCATCGTTTGTCAAGGCTCTCCGTCAGCGAGCTACCTGGGCGGTCGAGGCGCAGTATGTGGATTATGGATCGATGAAGCAAACCACTGCTGAGAACGAAGTTATCGGTAAGGTTTCGGCAAAGGACATTGCCGTGGGCGGAACGTTCACCTATGCCTTGAGCAACAAGATTGCTGGTGGTGTCACTGCCAAGTTTGTGTCGTCGTCCCTTGCGGGCTTCAACTCTATAGGTATGGCAGTTGACCTGGGACTTAATTACCTGAATCCCGAACTCGGTCTTTCGGTGTCGGCAGTGGCACGTAACCTTGGAGGTCAGTTGAAGGCCTATGAGGATGACTTCGAGAAATTGCCCTTTGATTTGCAGTTGGGCGTGTCGAAGCGCTTGGGAGAGTCGCCGTTGCGTTTCTCCGTCACTATGACAAGGCTTCACGATTGGGATGACAAGTTTGTCAACCATCTCGTCTTTGGTGCCGAGGCGTTCCTTGCCGACAATATATGGATTGGAGGCGGTCTTAATCCTCGTCGTTCCGATGAGATGAAGATATCCGACGGAGAGACGGAGTCGAGTCATGGAGCAGGCTTGTCCTTTGGTGGCGGTTTGCAGTTGGAGCGGTTTAAACTCCAGTTAGCTTATGGCAAATATCATGTCTCGGCATCTTCATTGATAATAAATATCACATATACATTATAAAGAATATTATGGAAAAGAAAATTACAATAGCCATCGACGGATTCTCGTCATGTGGTAAGAGTACGATGGCAAAGGACTTGGCTCGTGAGTTAGGATATATATATGTAGATACAGGAGCAATGTATCGTTGCGTCACCCTTTTTGCCCTTCGCTCCTCATTGTTTAATGCCGAGGGAGAGGTGGATTCCGCCGCACTTGAGGCGGCAATGTCCGAGGGCAAGGTGAATGTCAGTTTCACCCTTAACACCACAACGGGTCGCCCCGATGCATGTCTTAATGGTGAGGTTGTCGAGAAGAAAATCCGTTCTATGGAAGTGTCGTCAAGGGTGAGCAAGGTGGCAGCCCTGCCATTCGTTCGTTCGGCAATGGTAGAGCAGCAACAGGCGATGGGCAAGGACAAGGGCATTGTTATGGACGGTCGTGACATCGGTACGACTGTGTTCCCTGATGCCGAACTGAAAATATTTGTCACAGCATCTCCGCAAGTACGTGCCCAGCGTCGTTACGACGAACTGCAAGCCAAGGGAATGCCAGCCGACTTCGACGACATCCTCAAGAATGTGGAGGAACGCGACTATATCGACTCCCATCGTGAAGTATCGCCACTCCGCAAAGCCCCCGACGCCATAGAGCTCGACAACAGCACTATGACTATTGCCGAGCAAAAGGTGTGGTTGATGGAGAAATATCGCGAGGCGGTTA
>CALZMK010000138.1 GCA_945788545.1 uncultured Prevotella sp. | reverse complement strand
GCAATTGACACTACCCCCTCAAAGTAGCGCGTCTACCAATTCCGCCACCTCTCCAACATTAAAACTGTGGATTAAAAAAGAGTGCCCAGAACAGGACTCGAACCTGCACGCCTCGCGGCACACGCACCTGAAACGTGCGCGTCTACCAATTCCGCCACCTGGGCTCAAGGTTGATTAGATCCTCATCTAAACTCTTTTTTGTCCAATAAATTGAGCGGAAAACGGGACTCGGACCCGCGACCCCAACCTTGGCAAGGTTGTGCTCTACCAACTGAGCTATTTCCGCTTTTAAATCCCTTATCAGGAGCATCTCTCTCGATTGCGGTTGCAAAGGTACTGCTTTTTTTCTAATCTCCAAACTTTTCTCGCTCTTTTTTTGCAAAAATGTGTTAATTCATGCGATTTTTATAGTCTAAGTACCCAAAAACACGCATTTTTTGCAGTTTTCCGTCAGTTTTTAGCATCGAAATTGACGGATGAGTGATACCATTAAACATATTTGTCTTCACCGTCGTGTAGTGTATCATATCCTCAAAAATCAACTTTTCGCCGATTTCCAATTCATGATCAAATCGCCACGAGCCCATAAAATCTCCCGAAAGGCAACTATTTCCTCCAAAACGGTAAGTATTTTTTTCTGATGCCTTTTCCATTTCCACCGACTCAGCTCCCCTTACATCTGGTTGATATGGCATTTCAAGACAGTCGGGCATGTGGCATGTGAAACTGACGTCGAGGATGGCGGTCTTTATTCCCTTGTCCTCTACGATGTCTATTACCTGTGCCACCAATGGGCCGGTTTGCCATGCAAAGGCACTGCCGGGTTCGAGTATCACCTTGAGCCAAGGGTATCTCTTATGGAAGTCATTGAGTATCGACACGAGCAGTTCCACGTCATAGTCTTTGCGGGTCATGAGATGACCGCCGCCAAAGTTTATCCATTTCAGTTGGGGAAACCACTTTGCAAACTTCTCCTCGATATGCACGAGTGTTCGCTGGAATACATCGGCACCACTCTCGCAATGACAATGGCAATGAAATCCCTCGATGTCGGAAGGAAGAGTAGCGGGCAATTTGTCCGCCGACACTCCAAATCTCGTCCCGGGCGCGCACGGGTTATATAATAAGGTGGAAATCTCGGAATATTCAGGATTTACTCTCAAACCAAACGACAGTTGCGCGTTGGCCTCCCTTGCCTTTTCTCTCATTCGTGTGTATTGTGATAGCGAGTTGAAGGAGAGATGACTCGAACATTTTGCTATCTGCTCAATCTCGGAGTCGGTATATGCAGGCGAGAAGGTATGGGCTGGCGCTCCAAACTCCTCGTATGCCAGTCGAGCCTCGCTCAGCGAACTTGCCGTGGTGGAGTTGATATACTCCCTGACAATGGGAAAAGTCTTCCAAAGGGCAAATGCCTTGAACGCCATGATTATCTCGACGTCGGCCCTCTGAGCCACGTCACGGATGAGCGAGAGATTGTCTCTCAACAAATTTTCTTCAACAATATACATCGGTGTCTGCACTTGCTCCAAGACACTTTCATTAATATATGATTTCATAACTCTAAAACTTGATTTTTACCAAAATTCGGTGCAAAGATAATAAAAAAGGTCGAATTAAGTCAATTTTTAGCTAATAAAGACTAACTTTTACTTAAATAGATTGCTTTTTTCAATAAAAAGTGCTACATTTGCACCTGATTAGAGAAAAATGACATGAAAATCGTATTAATGACTAAGCCCACGTTCTTCGTGGAGGAAGACAAAATACTTACAGCCCTTTTCGACGAAGGTCTGGACAATCTGCACCTGTACAAGCCAGGAGCCGCCCCGGTGTATTCGGAGCGACTGCTCACTCTTTTGCCCGACGATGTCTATGGCAAAACCACAGTGCACGAACATTTTTATCTGAAAGAGGAGTATGGACTGCGCGGCATTCATATTGACGACGCCACATCTCCCCTGCCCGACGGATACAGGGGCAAGTTCTCGCGCACCTGTTCCAGTCCCGACGAAATCAGGGATGCGCGCAAGAAGGCGGAGTATGTGTTCCTCAAGGACTCATTCGCCATTGGCGACGACGAGCATGCCAATCGTATGCAGTCTGCCCGACTTGAGAGGGCTGCCGACTTAGGTCTTATCGACAAGAAGGTGTATGCCTTCGGCGGTGTCAACCTCGACAATATCCGCATGGCCAAGGAGCTCGGTTTTGGTGGCATTGTCCTCCGCAGCGACCTCTGGAACAGATTCGACATCCATCATCAGCTCGACTACAAGGAACTCATCACGCACTTTGAGCGAATACGTAAGTCTGCTAATTAGGAATTAGGAAATAACAATATAACAACTGCATTACAACAATGAGTGAAAAAGACTCTTACATGGTATTCTCAGGCACGAGCACGAGATACCTGGCAGAGAAAATCTGCCAAAGCTTAGGATGCGAACTTGGACAGTTGGTAATCACTAAGTTCTCAGACGGAGAATTTGCCGTTTCCTACGAGGAATCTATTCGTGGACGCGACATCTTCCTTGTGCAAAGCACTTTCCCCAACTCCGACAACCTCATGGAGTTGCTGCTTATGATCGACGCAGCCAAAAGGGCATCGGCACGCAGTATCAATGCTGTCATCCCCTATTTCGGTTGGGCACGACAGGATCGCAAGGACAAACCCAGGGTGAGCATCGGAGCAAAGCTCGTTGCCGACCTGCTTAGTGTTGCCGGTATCGACCGCCTTATCACCATGGACCTCCATGCCGACCAGATTCAGGGCTTCTTCGACGTTCCAGTTGACCATCTCTATGCCTCGGGCGTCATCCTGCCTTATCTCCAGAGCCTACAGCTTGACAACCTCGTGATTGCCTCTCCCGACGTTGGCGGTTCGAAGCGTGCCAGCACCTATGCCAAATATCTCGGTTGCCCGCTTGTGTTGTGCAACAAGACCCGCGCCCGCGCCAATGTAGTGGCAAGCATGCAGATTATCGGCGACGTGAAGGACAAGAACGTGGTGATCATCGACGATATGGTTGACACCGCAGGCACCATCACCAAGGCTGCCGACATCATGAAGGAAGCCGGAGCCAAGACAGTGCGCGCCTGTGCATCCCACTGCGTGATGAGCGGTCCCGCCAGTGAGCGTGTCCAGAACTCGGCACTCGAGGAGATTGTCTTCACCGACTCTATCCCCTACTCCAACCGTTGTGCCAAGGTTAAGCAAATCTCTGTGGCAGACATGTTTGCCGAGACCATCCGACGCGTCATCAACAACGAGAGTATCAGCAGTCAATACCTTGTTTAATAATATCACAGTATTAATGAACATTTTCAAAATAACCGGACTGGCAGCTGCAGGCTTGATGCTTGCGGCTTGCCAGTCTGATTCATATAAGATAAAGGGTGAATGTGACTCTGCCAGCGACGGCGACACCATTTTCATCACCAGCGACTTTTCGACGGGCAAACCCTTTGCCCACAGTGTTGTGAAGGACGGCAAGTTTAGTGTCGAGGGCATAATCGACACTCCCACCCTCTGTATAGCCTACAAGAAGAATGGTCCCAACACCATCCTGTTTGTCGAACCAGGCACTGTGAATGTCACTGTCAGCGACAATCCGG
This sequence comes from uncultured Prevotella sp., assembly GCA_945788545.1. Next base: position 1,725 of record CALZMK010000138.1, on the reverse strand, counting down.
CGAAGGCCAAGGTGGGCGGAACGCCTATGAACGAGAAATGGCAAACCATCATGGACAGCACTCTGGTCATCGGCACCGAGATAGATCGTGCGGGACAGTTGCTGTATAATTCCCCCGACAATATCTCGCCCGAGGAAAAGTCGGCTACAGTGGCTCGCATCGAAACACTGCAAGACCACTTTGCCAAGTTTATCAAGCGCTATGCCGAAGACAATATCAGCAATCATTTTGGAATGTTCATGCTGCTCTATTATAAGGATGTGTTCGCTCCCGAGGAACTGCTCTCGCTCATCAGCCGACTGCCCGACGACTTAAAGAAGAACGAGGATATCCAGAGGCTGAATGCCGAGGTGAAGCAGAAGACAGAGGTGGGAGTTGGAGGCACACTGCCCGACTTCACGATGAACGACATCGACGGCCAACCCGTCAAACTGCGCGAGGAGATAGCCAAGCATCGCATCACCCTCATCGACTTCTGGGCAAGTTGGTGCGGCCCCTGTCGTGCCGAGATGCCTCATGTGGTGGCCCTCTACGACGAGTGCAAGGCCAAGGGATTCAATGTCATCGGCATATCCCTCGACGACGACAAGGACAAATGGACATCGGCAGTCAAGAGTCTTGGAATGAAATGGCTCCAACTGTCCGACCTCAACGGTTGGCACAACCAGATAGCTGTCGCCATGGGAGTACGCTCCATTCCCCACACCGTCGTTGTTGACAAAAACGGGAAGATTCTTGCCAGCGGCCTAAGAGGCGAAAGGCTTCGCGACTTCATCGTCAGTTCGTTGGAATAATCCCCACCACATCAACCATAAAGAATCAAGAAATGAACATCAAGGCAATTGTCCTGACTGTAGGACTCACTACTATCTTACCCACAATGGCCAAACAAAAAATTATAAATCTGAGAATCATCGAGACCAGCGACGTCCACGGATGTTTCTTCCCTTACGACTACATCGAGAACACTCCCATGGAGGGTTCCCTGGCCCGGGTAAGCTCGTATGTCAAGCAGTTGCGCAAGCAATATGGCGACAATCTCATATTGTTGGAGAATGGCGACATTCTTCAAGGCCAACCGACATGCTACTACACCAACTTCATCCAGCCCTCTCTGCCCAATGCCGCTGCCGAGATTGTCAACTGGCTTGGCTATGACGCCCAAGCCATAGGCAATCACGATGTCGAGACAGGACATCAGGTGTATGACAAATGGATAAGCGAACTGAAATGCCCCGTTCTCGGAGCAAATATCATCGACAAGGCCACAGGTCAACCCTATGTCAAGCCCTACACCATCATCGAGCGCCAAGGAGTGAAGGTGGCTGTTATTGGCATGATCACTCCAGCCATCCCCAACTGGCTTACCGAGAAATTGTGGAGCGGCCTCTATTTCGAGGATATGGCAAAGTCTGCCGCCAAGTGGGTTGACATTGTCAAGAACAAGGAGCATGCCGACATAGTCGTCGGTCTCTTCCATAGCGGTTGGAACGGTGGCATCAGCACTCTCCATTATAAAGAGGACGAAACAGAGTATATTGCCCGCAACATTCCGGGATTCGACATCATCTTCTTTGGTCATGACCACAATCCGCGCCATGTCACAGTGAAGAACAACAAAGGTCATTACGTGCTTTGTCTCGACCCCTCGTGCAATGCCGTATATGTGGCAGATGCCGAAATCCAGCTCACTATCGACAATGGAAAGGTGATTGACAAAGAGAT
>CALZMK010000137.1 GCA_945788545.1 uncultured Prevotella sp. | reverse complement strand
GCCAACGGATATGTCATCATAGCCCCCAACCGCCGCGGTCTGCCCGGATTCGGACATGAGTGGAACGAGGCTGTCAGCAGCGACTGGACCGGCCAGTGCATGCGCGACTATCTCTCGGCTATCGACGATGCTGCCCAGAATCTGCCTTATGTAGATAAGGACCGCATGGGAGCTGTAGGCGCCAGCTTTGGCGGATTCAGCGTATATTGGCTTGCCGGCAATCACGACAAGCGCTTCAAGTGCTTCATCTCCCACGATGGTGCATTCAATCTCGAGTCGATGTACACCGACACCGAGGAGGCATGGTTCAGCAATTGGGAATATGACGATGCCTTCTGGAACAAAAACCAGACTGCCGACGCCCGCAAGACCTATGCCCAGTCGCCTCATCGCTTTGTGGATAAATGGGACACACCCATCCTCTGCATCCATGGCGAGATGGACTACCGCATCAACTACAACCAGGGTATGGGAGCCTTCAATGCCGCCCGCATGAAGGGCATCCCCGCCGAACTTCTCATCTATCCCGACGAGAACCACTGGGTGCTCAAGCCCCAGAACGGCGTCCTCTGGCAGCGCACCTTCTTCGGATGGCTCGACAGATGGCTGAAAGTAGCTTCGCGAAATTAAAATATTAAAATATTAAAATATTAAAGTTCTGAAATGACAGAAATAATCCAGAAAAAACTGAATGACAGCGCAGCCGCGAGATGGACTGCCCTTGTCCTTGTGGCATCAATGATGTTCTTCGGCTATATGTTCGTAGATGTGATGTCACCCCTCCAGTCGCTCATCGAGAAAGAGCGCGGTTGGAGCCCCGATGTGTTCGGCACCTATGCCGCCGGCGAGTATATCCTCAACGTGTTCGGATTCCTCATCGTCGCAGGAGTCATCCTCGACAAGTGTGGTATTCGCTTCACCGGAGAACTCTCAGCCTCGATGATGTTTATCGGAGCATGTATCAAGTTCTATGCCATTAGCGACGCCTTTGCTGGTTCGTCATTCGCCACATGGCTCGACTCATGGTGGACATCCATGCCCGCCTCAGCCAAGTTGGCATCCTTCGGATTCATGATCTTCGGTTGTGGATGCGAGATGGCTGGTACAACCGTGTCCAAGGCAATCGCCAAGTGGTTCAAGGGTAAGGAAATGGCTCTTGCCATGGGTCTTGAGATGGCTATCGCCCGTATCGGTGTGTTTGCCATCTTCTCGATATCTCCTATCCTCGCCGACAAGATGGGCGGAGTGTCTGGTCCTGTAGGATTCTGTACAGCCCTTCTCTTCATCGGTCTCATCACCTTCACCGTCTTTACCTTCATGGACAAGAAACTCGACAAGCAGATGGGTATCGACGGAGCTGATGGCGACAACGAGGAGGAATTCAAGGCATCCGACCTTAAGATTATCCTCACGAGCCGCATCTTCTGGGTGGTAGCCCTCCTTTGCGTACTCTATTACTCTGCCATCTTCCCCTTCCAGCGCTATGGCGCCAACATGCTGCAGTGTAACCTCGACGGTATCTCTCCGTCCGACGCCAGCAACATCTTCCGTTGGTTCCCCATTGGTGCGGCAGTCATCACCCCGTTCCTCGGTTCGTTCCTCGACCACAAGGGCAAGGGAGCCACAATGCTCATATGGGGTGCCATCCTTCTGATTTGCTGCCACCTCGTTTTTGCATTCGTTTTGCCCGCCACCCACAGCTATGTCATCGCCTACTCCACCATCGTCCTGCTTGGTGTGTCGTTCGCGCTTGTTCCCGCTGCGCTGTGGCCCAGTGTCCCCAAGATTATCGACGAGAAGGTGCTTGGCAGTGCCTACTGTCTCATCTTCTGGGTGCAGAATATCGGTCTGTGCTTCGTTCCTATGCTCATCGGTAGTGTGTTGGCGTCTTCAAATGCCGACAACCCCGCCGTCATAGCAGCCAAGGAGGCTGGAGCTGAGTTCATCCCCTACAACTACACCACCCCGTTGGTAATCTTCGCATGCTTCGGCATCGCCGCCTTCTTCCTTGCCCTCTATCTCAAGATAATCGACAAGAAGAACAGTTATGGACTTGAGGAAGCGAACATAAAGAATTAATATGGACTTGAGGAAGCGAACATAAAGAATTAAGAAACAACGTTCGACGAAGTCAATTAAAAATTAAGAATTAAAAATTAAAAAAAGAGTATTATGAAGAAGTTTATTGTATCAATGGCTGTGATGATGGCAATCGCCATCTCAGCCAACGCACAGAACGACTGCAAGAAGACTTGCGAGAAGAAGTGCGACAAGAAAGAGTGCTGCCAGAAGGCAGCCGAGTGCAAGAAGGCAGCCGAGTGCAAGAAGGCTTGCGAGAATAAAGCTTGCGAGAAAAAGGCTTGCGACAAGAAGAAGGCAGAAGAGTGCAAAAAGGCTTGCATGAAGAAGACTGCCGAGTGCTGCAAGAAGGCTGAGAAATGCAAGAAGGCTGCCGCTGAATGCAAGAAAGCCGAGAAATGCTGCAAGAAAGCTTGTGACAAGGCTAAGAAATAATCATTCTCAGGCAGATATATCCCAGTGCGGTATTGTCATGCTACAATACCGCACTACATTAACTCCAACATAAGAAAAACCTTAATACTACACTATCACTAACTTTACAGTTATTACTTTTACCTATACCATTTATTATTGTAACCAAAACACTAAGTGAAGAAAAAATGAAAAAAGTAAGACTACTATTCTGTATGTTGTCGTTGCTTTCAGTGCCATGCAGCATGAAAGCAAATCAAGATTCGTATATTATTGCCGACGGACAAACTCTTGACTACTGCGTAAAAAACACTTCCAGTAACTACACCGTCATCAGCAGCCCCATCCTGGCTGTCGAGGGAAAGGAACTGACAATAAAGACCTCGCGCTATACATATTGGAGCAGTGTTGTGGAAGGCAGCGGAAGAATCAACCTCATGTCTGGAGGCGAGAGAACTTTCCTTGGAAACAGCAGCAAGGCATATCCCGACTGGACAAAATTCACCGGCGACCTGCATGTATATCCATATAAAGAGGTAGAGGGCAGCTGCGGTTTCTATGGTCTCGTTTGGATGCATAACGGCAAGACATTCATTGCCGACGACCCAATACAAAGTGCCAACGACGGCAAGGTGAACAAGTGTCTTGCCAATGCATCGCTCTATCTGCACGAGGGTAGCACCATGGCTGCCGAACAGGGACTCAGAGGTATGCGCGTGGGCAAATTGGAAATGGAGAAAGGCAGTGTGCTGACGGGATACTATAAGAGCAAATCTGCACAAAACAGCTATTACATGATAGGCAATGGCGACTACAACGCCACGCTCGCCGGACGCATCGCCCCATGGCAGGACAACATGGCCATGAAGGTAGGACTTATCAAGGAGGGCAAAGGCACCTACCGTATCACGGGCAATGACAACCTCATTACCGGCGGTATCACCATCCTCGACGGCAAGGTGCTCATATGCAATGATGCTGCCGAGGCAAAATCAAAAAAACTCAACGGTGCAACGGGATACAAAAGCGGCGACAACAATGGTGTCGTTGTGAGAAAAGCAGGAACAATAGGCGGTGACGGTTCTATAGCCCTTCCCACCGAGGTGTTTGGTACAATGGCTCCCGGTGACGATAATATCGGCATCCTGCATATCGCAGACTATGTGAAGGGCACAAATCCCACTCTCACTTTGCGCCCCACGGCAATCCTGAACATGAAAATACGCAGTGCCAACTACCACGATGCCATTGAAGTGGAAGGCAATGTGGCATACAACAACATAGACGAGAATTTCAACACCTCGGACAAGATGCCACGCGTGGTGATCCATCTCACCGAGGATGCCAAGCTAAACAAAGGCGACGAGATAGTGCTTCTCAGTGCTGCTGGCAAGGAGGCAAAAAACAACCTGGAATGGAAATTCGAAATCATCTATCCCAAGGCATATACATGGGAGGTTAAGGAACGCGAGGGAGAGAACGGAAGAATTGAACTCGTAGCCACGGTGATATCAGAGGAATACGGCGGTCAGGGCGACGTAACAATAGATGACGGTGACGAGGATGACAATCCCTTCGTGGAGACAATCTTCGACCTCGAGCTCGAGATGACCGACAACACCCCTATACGCACCTACGCCGACAAAATCGACAAGTATGTGGGCACATGTGTGCCCGTATGGAGCATCAATGTGGACGATGCCAACAACAAGGAAGCCCAACGCATAGCACGCGACTTCAACATGGTGGTATGCGAGAACGAGATGAAGTTTGCATACGTCGAACCGTCTAAAGGCCAGTTTGACTTCTATCATGGCGACCGTCTTGTTAACTTCGCCACAAAGAACAACATGCGCGTCAGGGGACACACTCTTGTATGGCACAAACAGGTGGCTGAGTGGCTCTCATCCGATGGTACCAAGAACAATAAAAACTGGAGCCGCGAGCAACTGCTCGACATCATGAAGACGCATATCGAGAATGTTGTCGGCCACTGGAAGGGCAAGGTTCACGAGTGGGACGTATGCAACGAGGTGCTAAGCGACGATCAAGGTGTTGTATGGACCAATCCCGATGGCTACACCTTGCGTCCGTCAATATGGACAGTCATCGGCGAGGATTTCCTCGACTCTGCCTTCGTATGGGCTCATAAGGCCGACCCAAATGCAGTGCTCATCCTCAACGACTACGGTGTGGAGTTCAAAGGCGACGCCAAGGCAGAAGCCTTCTATAATCTCGCCAAGAGTCTTAAGGATCGCGGTGTACCTATCGACGGAGTCGGATTGCAGTGCCATCTCGATGTCTATGGCGTTGACCCGGGAAGACTGGAGAAAAACATTAAGCGATATAATGACCTCGGTCTTAAGTGTGTAATCACCGAACTTGACCTCGGCATGGACGGCAACACCGCATCCAACCAAAAGCAGCAGGCACAGGACTACTTCAACATCGCCCAGGTGTCGTTCAAGCACGACCACTGTAATGAACTAATGATATGGGGACTCACCGACAACCGTTCGTGGAGAAGCAGTGGTAATCCCCTACTCTTTGATGCCCAACTCAAAGAGAAACCGGCATACTACGGATTGCACGCCGCCGTGCGTCAGGCCAGCGGCACTGACATCGAAGGCAGCGACGGCATTGAGGAAAACATTGCCGATTACGGTGAGCCCGTAAAGCAGACCCTATACACAATGCAAGGCGTACCTGTAGGCAAAGGCTATCGCGGTCCCGTGCTCAAAGTCACATTATACAAGAATGGACAGAAGAGCATCAGGAAGACTCTCAAATAATAAATCTCTTCACCGTAACTTCTCCATCGAGAGACGGCTCCACTGTCTCATCATCGGT
>CALZMK010000136.1 GCA_945788545.1 uncultured Prevotella sp. | reverse complement strand
AAAAGGCAGGCAAAAAGCATTTTGATTCTTTTTTCCATAAAATCTCTCTCTTTTTTAAACTAACTTTATAAAAATCGGTGCAAATTTATACTAAATAAATTTAATAGCCAAACAATTTGCCAAGAAAATGCCAAAAAACGTTCATTTTTTGTCATATTTCTCTATTTTGTCATGTTTTAATTCCATTTTTTAACTCTTTTTGCTCTTAAAGTAGCAGAATAACAATGATTGTGACCAACGCCCTGAGCATTGATCACAAATCGCAGTTACACCTTATTACATATAATATAGGGAATATTATAAAAGGATTATATGAATGGAGCCATATAAAGCGGAATGAATAGTGTATTTCCTTCCACCTTCAGGTCGCCACTATGAATGATGTATGGAGTATGCAGATAGGAGTCAAATTTCCTACAGAATTTATTAAGAGATGAAGTGGTATATCTTTGAGTAGATTTCACTTCTACCGGACAAATGTTGTGTCTGCTTGTGATGTTTGCTTTTCTTACAAGAAAATCTATTTCCATTGTCTCTTCGCTGTTTTCCCTGGCGGTTTTTGAGAAGTAATATAGTTTTTTCCCCGAAGCCCTCAGCATTTGTGCCACGAGATTCTCAACCAGCATCCCAGAATTCATTTCAAGCTTGCCGAGTATGATTTTCCTATATACCTCTTGCATGCTTCCATCTGAGTCGTCAAATGTATGCGAAACAAGTAATCCTGTATCTGAAAAGTAAAGTTTATAGCGTGAGTCGTCACGATTGAGCTTTAAGCCTATACTTGGTTCCGTAGCTGCATAGCATGTATTCACCACCCTGGCCTCTTCAATCCAGAAAAAAGCCTCAGCATAATCCCTGAATCTGGCGCCCTTCTTAATCTGGCCAATACGAAAGCGTTTTTCGTGTCTTTGCAATTGGCCTGGAATTGCGTCAAAGATGCTGGCGACTTTTGCGGCGTCGTTTCCTGCATATTGATATATGTCATTGCGGTAGAGCGACAGGATATTTCGCTTCACATGGTCAACTTCGTCAAAGTCCTTGCTTCTGACGTATTCCTCCACAGCTTGCGGCATACCGCCTATTACCATATACATCCTCAGCAGTTCCATCATCTTGCGATGAATTGCTGCTCCCATAGGCTTGCGTTCTTCAAGGCATTTGGATGCCCAGGGCATAAGCATCTCCTCACCCATAGCCCAGAGAAATTCCTCGAAGTCCATGGGGAACATATCTATATGATATTCTTCCGACGGAATGATTATGCCCTCGGTGTTTTTCCTTATGCTGACCAATGAGCCGGTTTCGATATAGTCATACCTCCCGTCGGCAACCAGCCATTTTATGGCTTCTCTTGCCTTAGGATAACACTGAACCTCGTCGAAGATAATTAGTGACTGATGTTCATATAGTTTAATACCTGTCACCACCTGCAATCGCATAAATAGACTGTCGGGCGATGTTAGGTCATGCTCGAAAATGTCAATCATGTCAGCCGTCATCTGACCGAAATTCACGAGTATATATGACTTGTATTCATTCCGGCCAAATTCCTCTGCTATATAGCTTTTGCCAACTCGGCGTGCTCCGTCTATCAACAAGGCTTCTTTTCGTGCCCTCTTGAGTTTCCATTCCTGTAACTTGTTGTAAATCTTACGTTTCATATTTCAAATACACCAAAACAAGATTATTGTATATGGCTTTTATACACCAAAACAAGATTATTGTATGTGGCTTTTATACACCAAAACAAGATTATTGGGTGCAAATATACTACAAAATCATCTAAGTTATGCCATAATTTATGTTAATAAAACTAATTTTGATGCATTTATGGCTATTTTAGCCTCTCCAAAATCTGTTTTTGCATTTCCATAATCGCTTTTTGGTTTTTGAGTATCTGCTTTCGCTCATCGTCCTCTTGTTGGCGCTTTTTGCGCCCATACACTTTGTCGGATGCATTTGATATGGTTTTTTCCGACTCTATCTCGCGGATGTAGGTGTCGATATATTCGGTGTTGCGACCCATGAGTGATGCCAATTCTGAGATATTGGCATTGGGATTCTGAAGATAGAGCGTGGCAAAGGTATGGCGGCAGGAATAATAACTTGTATTCTTAAGATCAATGGGGTATCGCTTTAGCTCCGACTTGTTAAGTCGTCTCCACCATTGCTTAAGTTTTCGGCTGAGGTCGCAGTTAAGGCGGTTCACCTTATTATATATATAATGCTCGTCGTCTCCGAGACGGTCCATCACTGGCAATAAGTATTCCCTTTTGCTGTTGACAGCCGACTCATATACGAGCGTGAAGAGGCGATGGCGATTGGCGTGGCTTTCGGGAATCACTATCTTCACCCCTTTTCCCGTCTTTCGGCGGCAGGTCTCAATGACATACATCGACTCTCCAGTTGCCTTTCGTAGCTTCACTTGTGTCACTCTCAGCGAGAGAACATCTACAAGGGCGAGTCCTTGGAGATAGTAGCCGAGCATGAAGCACATGCGGAAGAAGGCATCACTCTTGGTGTCGGTGAGCATGTCCTTTCCCCATTGTTTGTTCTTGCTTGTATCGAACGAGTGCCAGAAGTCATTCTCGCAAATTGCCATCTGGCGGTCGGTCAATGCCTGGTGATGATGCTGGCGGTTGAGACGACGACGGGTATCGACCAAATTACAGGGATTGACGTCAATAAAGTATTGTTTATCGGCAAAATTGAGCAGTGACTTAATTATACAATATACCACATATCCCGAGTTGCCTGAGTAATTCTCGCTGAGCCAGTTGATAAAGTTAGACACCTGCTTTGAGTTGATATCCTTGATCAACGCTGATTCCGTTCCGATGAAATCAACAAACAGACGATAAGCAAAAGCATAGAGCTTCAACGTGCTTACCCTTCGTTGGCGGAAATTGAGGAATGCCTCATACACATTGGCAATAGAATATCCATTCTTATTGCCTTCTTCTGTCTTAATAATACTCTCTTCCATAATTTTTTATTTTATTCTTCCTTATAAATATAACGATAACTACAAGCGTGCCAACATAATACTGCAATGAGACGACTGTTCCACCGCTGTTGACACGACTGTTCCAACACAGTTGTAACAACCGTACCACAGCCTTGGAACAACTGTGGCAACCGCTTTGGAACGACTGTGACAACAGGCATGGAACAACTGTGCCAACAGGCATTCGGTTGTCTTCAGTACATTGCAGGGATATAATGACAGATGAACTATCTATTGATGACAGATAGAACTAAAGTGGCGAGATCTGCATGGAAATATCACAAATATTGAAGAAATCTTGCTGAAAATAGAGTAAAATAGTGATAAAAAGGCCAAGATTCGCTCTTAATATGCCCTAAACGATTGCGGGTTTGGGGCTTTTTTTCAACTGCTGTCAGCCTACGGGATTTATAACCTGCTTTATTTCAGATACTTAACTATGCAGGCTGACAGTGACAGATGTTTTTCAACTTTTTATTATTTTCTGTGCTTGCATCTATAATTTCAGCACTTTATCATTATTATCAAAAAATGATAATTAATTGGCATATTCCATGAATTATATCAGAAGAACGATCTTTTCCTTTGCTATTTGGCTCTGGAATATATAATATACAAGGTGCAGCCCCGATTGCCGAGGCTGCACCTATTGTTATTGGAATTGCGGCTATACAATCGCCTCTATGATTTTCTTGTCACCAATGATTATCTCATTAATGCCAGGTTTCTTGTTCTTGTTGAAACAGAAGCTAACTATATAGCCCGTGCTGAGGTGATAATAATCAAGATATTCGCTCAATTGCTTTTCTCCACGTTCATTATAGGCATTGCCTCGCCAAATCTTGAGTTCAACGACATACTGATTACCAAGATAGTCGATTATGACATCTGTGCGTGTCATATCACGTGTTTGCGATTCACAATAGTAGTTGCCGACTCCGTTTATTATCGGTCGCAAATAAGTGAGAAAAATTATTCTGCCATTGCGCTCAAGGAATTCTCCGTCCTTCACGGGATTATATATCTCATTAAAATGCCTGATGAAACGTTCAAGCAATAGGCGCATATCGATAAATCCATCATGAACGAAAGTGCTTTTATCTTGTTGCCCCATGTCAAATATCCGTGCAGTCTCATTCTCTCCGATAAAAAGATTGTATAGCCTTGTCTCTATCAGTCGGCATACAATGGCAACAGAACCGCAATCATTCTTTATGAAATTGAACATCACGCCTATCTGAAGATATTTCTCGTCGGTATAGAACGAACGTTTCTTGCCTTCAAAGAGAATTGCTTTAAGCAAATCCTTTAGTTGGGGATATTCATTAAGTTTCTTCACCATATCATCGAACAACGTGTTGCGCTCCACAAGCAAATCGTGAGTGGCTCGCAGTATGCCTTCCTTGTCCCATGAATAATTAGAGATGTCGATAATCTGGCAAATGCGACTTACCAAGAAAGGATAACCAGAGGTATAGTCGAAAATCATGCGCGCGACTGATACATTGTCAAATTGCAGTTTGCGGTCGGACATATACTCATCGAGCATGTCAGCAATGCCTCTTGCAGGAAGGCACATGTCAGCATCGAAAGGAACGGCAATATTCCAAGGTGAATTATACTGATGTTGGTCATCCGGACGCAGTTTAAGCTTGAGGTTCTTAACGTCATAAACTCCCGCAAGGACTACCGACTGGAATGCGGGACGATTGTCGCGATTGAGAAAATTCTCTCTCAACAAACCGAGGAATTGCACAAACTCCTGATGATTGCCAGCATAGTCAACCTCGTCAATAAACACTACCACCCTGCTCGTCATGCACAATGTGCTTATAAGCTTGGAATACTTCATTGATGACAATTCCCCCGAATCACTGTCCTTAAAATCCCTAAGTACAGTTGCCGACTCTTTGGAAAGATTATGCACATTACCCCATTCGACACAAGATTGCATCATATACATGGAAACATACAAAAGCCGGGAGAGTGAAGAGAAAACTTCGTCGTCAAGACCTTCAAAACTAAGCGAGAAGACCGAATAGCCTTCCTTGTCAAGTTTGCGCTTCAATGCCGATAATGTTGTGGTCTTGCCAAACTGGCGACCACGATTAATGCAGAAATAATTGCCATCTCTTACCAATTGGGCAGCAGCCTCCACCTGGCGACTGATGTCAACCATATAATGAAGTGATGGTATGCATTTACCTGTAGTATTGAAAGTCTTCATTTTTATATACTGAATGTAATTAATGAATCTAAATATATGCGATATGTCTTGCAAAGATAAACATTATTTTTTCACTATACAAATGCTTGGATAAACATTATATTTATTTAGTATAATTTTGCAGCGATTTTTATAAAGTTAGTAGTACTGGTG
>CALZMK010000135.1 GCA_945788545.1 uncultured Prevotella sp. | reverse complement strand
GTCAATGATGACGAGCGCAAAGCCTTTGCCTCACTGATAAAGGCAGGAGTAACACACGAAGAGAAATGGCTTACCGACAGTGAGAAAGCATCGATAAGCAGTCTTTCGCCACTTGCATGGCGACGCATAAAGATACATGCTTATCACACTTCGATTGCCGATACCATATCGGATGCCGAGAATACAATCGGTCATAGTCATACAGATATTAAACCAGATGAAATACCTTGTTATTTGCCTCGGGAGGATAAACACAGGGGATTGTTCAACAAGGATGTCAAACCCCTACCGGCCGTCATAGCAGACGACAAAGGTTATCACACCGACAGTCTATGCAAGTTTATAAAAGTATTGCACAAACATGCAACCAGCGGACAACTCACGTTGAAGGACATCGTGGAAACTGCACGCCAAATGCGTAGGGCGTTTGTTGACGAGGCAGTCGTTAATGAGGAAATGAAAATCAAGGGAATTGACAAGTTTGTAATGTCCCTTATGCAGATCATGAGCGATTATACATGTATGGAAGAAGGATTCATGCTTGCTCCTCCCAAGGACAATGCCCGTACGAGAAAACTTGCATCAATGATAGATAATGAATTGGAAATAACATAAATATATATGGAAACAACGACACGGAAATCTCATCCTAAATACGACATCGACAGAGACATGCGCTATCTGAGTCTCTTGTCGCAGTCATTCCCCTCGGTGGCCACCGCGAGCACCGAGATCATCAACCTTGAAGCAATACTCAATCTTCCCAAGGGAACAGAGCACTTCATGGCCGATCTTCATGGAGAGTATCAGGCATTCCGACATATTCTCAAGAACGCTTCGGGAAATATCAAGCGCAAGGTGAACGAGCTTTTCGGTAATGATATCCGTGAGAGCGAGAAAAAGGAATTGTGTACACTGATATATTATCCTGAAGAGAAACTCGAACTCATCAAGGCTTCGGAGGAAGACATCGACGACTGGTATCACATCACCATTCATCAACTGGTGAAGGTGTGCCGTGACGTAAGCAGTAAATACACACGTTCGAAGGTAAGAAAATCCTTGCCTGCCGATTTCAGCTATATCATCGAGGAATTGCTGCACGAGCGCACCGACGACTCGGACAAGGCAAAATATGTGGCTGTCATTGTGGATACAATCATTTCCACCGGACGTGCCGACGATTTCATCATTGCCCTATGCAATGTAATCCAGCGACTTGCCATCGACCAACTTCATCTTCTCGGCGACATATACGACCGCGGTCCTGGAGCTCATATCATCATGGACACAATGATGAACTATCACTCATGGGACATACAGTGGGGCAATCACGACATCTTGTGGATGGGAGCTACAGCCGGCAATGATGCGTGCATCTGTAATGTGTTGCGCCTTTCGCTTAGATATGCCAACCTTGCCACTCTTGAAGAAGGATATGGCATCAATCTCGTTCCTTTGGCTACATTTGCTATGGAAGTGTATGGCGACGATCCATGCACCGAGTTTATGCCCAAGCTTCTCAAAGGCATGACCATGGACGAGAAGAATATGCAACTCACGGCCAAGATGCACAAGGCCATCAGTGTCATACAATTTAAGGAAGAGGCAAAAATCTTCAAGCGTCGCCCTGAATGGAATATGACCGACCGTTGTATGTTTGACAATATCGACTACTCACGTGGCGTATGCACTATCGACGGTAAGGAATACGCGATGACAAGCAACAGTTTCCCGACAATTGATCCTGAACATCCCTGCGAACTGACATACGAGGAAAAGTTGCTTATGGGCAAACTCCATCATTCATTCATGGTGAGCGAAAAACTCCACAAGCATATCTCATATATTCTCAGTCATGGATGCATGTATGCAATATATAACAGCAATCTCCTGTTTCATGCCTCCGTGCCCCTGAATGCCGACGGATCGCTGAAGGAAGTGGAACTCTATCCTGGAAAGAAATATTCCGGTCGCGAACTGATGCATCAAACAGGATTGCTCATTCGTTCGGCTTTCACCAACGACACTCCAGCCGAAGAGCGTAAATACGCCATCGACTATTTCCTATATCTGTGGTGTGGCAAGGACAGTCCTTTGTTCGACAAGTCGAAAATGGCGACATTCGAACGATATTTCCTCACAGACAAGGAGATATATAAAGAAGAAAAAGGCAATTACTTCAAACTGCGTGACAACGAGCAGATATGCGACAGTATCCTCGATGCCTTTGACGTCAAGGGAACCAATCGTCATATCATCAACGGACATGTGCCTGTGCATGCCTCAAAGGGAGAGAATCCTATTAAGGCCAACGGCAAACTGATGGTTATCGATGGAGGCTTCAGTGAGGCTTATCATAAGGAAACAGGTATTGCTGGATATACATTGGTTTATCACAGTCGCGGATTCCAACTTGTTCAGCACGAACCGTTTATGAGTGCTTCTGAGTCAATCCTCAAGGGTACTGACATCAAGAGCACCACTCAGATTGTGGAAATGTCGGCCCATCGCATGCGTGTTGCTGACACCGACAAGGGAGCGGAACTGCGTATGCAGATAGAAGACCTTAAAGAATTGCTTTATGCCTATCGTCACGGAATCATCAAGGAGAAAAAATGAAGAAGATAATACTCATAACAGGCGGACAGCGCTCAGGCAAGAGTCAGCAAGCCGAACAACTTGCACTCTCCCTTTCCCCAAATCCCGTATATCTTGCCACGGCACATATATGGGATGAGGAATTCCGCCAGCGTGTCATGATACACCAGCAACGACGAGGTCCTCAATGGACGAATATCGAAGAGGAGAAGCAACTGAGTCGTCATGACGTGTCAGGGCGAGTTGTAGTCATCGACTGCATCACCCTTTGGTGCACCAACTTTTTCTTCTCGCGCGAAAAGGCGGAATGGGAACAGCCATCTGTGGATGATGCCCTTGAATGTCTGAAAAAGGAATTCGACAAATTCACTTCCCAGGATGCCACATTCATCTTCGTTACCAATGAGATTGGAAGCGGCGGTGTTAGTGAGAATGCCATTCAACGACGATTCACCGACCTCGAAGGCTGGATGAACCAATATGTGGCATCCAAGGCCGACGAAGTGATTTTAATGGTAAGTGGTATTCCTGTGATTATTAAGAATTAAAAGTTAAGAATTAAGAAATATAGTTCTAAACCATTTATTATAATAGGAACAATTATGACGAAATTCAATATACATAAGCCCGACGACAAGATGCGCCAGGCAATAATCGACAAGATCGACAATCTTAACAAGCCAAAAGGTTCGTTAGGTCGTCTTGAAGAGTTGGCATTGCAGATCTGCCTTATTGAACAGACACTCCATCCCACTCTTCATAATCCGTGCCATATCCTCTTTGGTGCCGACCATGGTATTGAGCGCGAGGGAGTGAGTGTGTCTCCCCGTGAGATTACTTGGCAGCAGATGATTAACTTCACCCGTGGTGGCGGAGGAGTGAATATGTTCTGCCGCCAGCATGGTTTCAAACTGCGTATCATTGATGTTGGCGTTGACTATGATCTTGCGATGTATCCCGACATCATAAATCGCAAGATAGCCAATGGCACTGCAAATTTCCTTTATGAGCCGGCAATGTCGATTGAGCAATACCAACAGGCATTGAATGTAGGAGCCGAAATGGCTGATGCCTGTTTCAACGACGGCAGCGACATAATATGCATTGGCGAGATGGGCATTGCCAACACTTCGCCCTCAAGCATTTGGATGAGTCTCTTCGGTAATATTCCGCTTGAGGAATGTGTTGGAGCCGGAGCAGGACTTGACAACGAGGGAATACGTCATAAATACGAGGTGCTCAACAAGGCTATAGAGAATTTTAAGTCATCAGGTCTTGATTGCAGTAATACTGAAAATATCATACGTTATTTCGGTGGATTTGAGATGGTTGCAGCCATAGGCGCAATGCTTCGTGCAGCCGAGTGTCATCTTGTCATTATGGTTGACGGATTCATTATGACCGCCTGTGCCATTGCCGTCTCACGACTCTATCCCGACATTGTCGATTATATGATATTCGGTCATAGTGGTGACGAAGGCGGTCATGCCCGCATGCTTGGTCTTCTTGGTGCAAAACCGCTATTGTCCTTGGGACTTCGTCTTGGTGAGGGAACTGGAGCCTTGTGTTCATTCCCCATCATCGACAGTGCAGTGAGAATGATCACCGAGATGAACAATTTCCAAAATGCCAATATCACAAAATATTTCTGACAATGAGGTTATCTATTGACAAAACGCGATGGTGGGAAACACCACTTGCCTCACTCATATTCTTCACTCGCCTACCCTTTTGGCGTATAGCCCAACCCTCCAAGAGTTGCTATAGCCGTGTCGTTGAGTATTGGCCGTTATCCGGTTGGATTACAGGCGGATTGATGGCAGCCACACTCTATGGTGCAAGTATGCTGTTCCCCTATCCTATTGCCGTGGTTCTTGCCATTGCCATCCGACTGCTCGTCACCGGAGCCTTGCACGAAGACGGACTTTGCGACTTCTTTGATGGATTTGGTGGAGGCGGCAACGACCGCCAGCGCATTCTCGACATCATGAAGGATTCACGCATAGGAACATACGGAGTCATCGGCATTCTCGTTTATGTCATGTTGCTATTCTTCTGTCTCTACAGTCTTCCTCCATTGACAGCAGTAATAGTCATCTTTGCCGGCGATCCGTTTTCCAAGATGGTAGCTTCGCAGATAATAAGCATGATGCCATACGCCCGCACCGAATCCGAAGCCAAGGCAAAAGTAGTATATCGTCGTCCACCGTTGAAGTCTGGCATTGGTCTTGCCATCCAGGGACTGTTGCCCGTACTTGTGCTTTATCTTTGGTCAAGTCATAATGACATTCTCCTTCATTGGGAATATCTCGTTTTCGCCCCATGCGTTGTGATGTATTTCCTCTATCGCCTGATATGGCATCGGCTTCAAGGATACACCGGCGACTGCTGCGGCGCCTTATTCCTCTTGATAGAATTGTCCTTCTATCTCTCGGTTGTGGCTTCGTCAAACATATAACACCACGCCGGAAGAGCTGAGGGACAACGCCTTACGAGATTGCCACGTGCGCCAAGTCGCCTGCCCGACTTGTTCTTCTCGCCGTTGGCTCCATATCTCACTCTGCATCCCTTGGTGTCATCGTTACATTCAATAACAATTTTGTTGTCAACGATAGATACTTTTTGGGCAATATCCTTATTATCAGGCGTTATGACGCTGAATCCGTAATTCTTCACCTTATTAACATTAATGGTGTCGAATTCGAGTGTGCCGTCATAATCATTGAATTCTATGGTAGTCATCTTTCCCTCGCTATTTACATCAATAGGGTAAAGTCCTCTGCGAGAATTCTCTTGCC
>CALZMK010000134.1 GCA_945788545.1 uncultured Prevotella sp. | reverse complement strand
AGATTATTTACTTCACAATATCCGTATATTTCTTCATGCGGGTGCAAAGGTAGCATTTTTTAGGGAAATAACAAAGCATTTCCCCGTTTTTTTAATAATTACACTCTCTGCTCCGTATTATTCATCTTGAGCATTCGCTCAGGAACACATTTGCGCACAGCATCAACAACAAGACGCAATTGACTGAGGCGAACAAATGATTTGGAGGTTAATGCCACCACTTGGCGCGTGGGAATTGGGATGGCAAAGGGGCGAACCAACTCACGCTGACTGTCGCTGAGCTGATCTAACGCCAGTTCGGGAATAAAAGTGATGCCCTTCCCCCCTTCCACCATCCGCATAAATGTCTCTATGCTACCGAGGGAATAGGTGTTCTTGCTTGCCTGTGCCGACTTCAAGCTACAGAACTTGACTAATTGGTCGCGGAAGCAATGTCCCTCGTCGAGCAACCACAGGAATTCGTCGTTAAGGTCGGAAGTCTTTATTGACTTGTTGGAATAAAGAGAGTCGGTTTTTGACACATAGGCCAAGAATTGCTCGTAATATAGGGGTGTCTGCTCATAATGTTCCATATCGTCAAGACTTACCAATATGGCAATGTCAATCTCCCCGCGGCTGAGAGCCTTCTTGCAGTCGGCGGTTTTCATCTCTGCCACTGTAAATGTCACATCTGGATTGTCGGCTGTCATCTTATTGAAAAAACGGGGTAGCAAATATGGCGCTATGGTAGGAAGCACTCCTATACGGCATAATCCTCCCACCTGCCCCTTTTCTTCGGCAACGATGTCCTTTATCTTGCGTGCCCTTGCCAAGACACGCCATGCCTGCTCGACAACGAGCTTGCCTATTGCCGTGGGGGTGACTTGCTGAGAGGAACGCTCGAAAATCTTGATGTCCAGTTCGGCCTCAAGTTTCTGTATCATTGCGCTAAGGGTAGGTTGAGTGACACCGCATTGCTCTGCGGCCTTGGCAAAGTGGCGGAATCGATACACTGCCACAATATATTCCATCTGCTGTAATGTCATTGTCGGTATTATTTTATTGTGCAAAGATAAATATTATTATCGCAATAAACAAACAAACGGCAGATATTTAATGTTTTTTATATGAACGCTGGCTTCGAGTAACTATCGTCTTATATAATATTTACGTAAAAAAGTGACAGTTTGTTTGGTGATTTCGTTTAAATTCTGTACTTTTGCACCTGATAATATAAAAAGTTACCCCTCACCGTGTAAACTCAGATTGGCAAACCACAGAATAAATTCAAATAGACGTATGAAAACAAAAAATATATTGTCGATTGCCTTTAATACCATATAAAAGGATGAAGAACAATAACAACGAACGAATGAAGTTGCCTATATGGATGGCTCTGCTACCATTGTTGCTGCTAATGGCAATGCTGGTGTTCACCATACGTGCCTTCGGCGGCGACTCACTAAGCGGTCCGAGCCAAATCGTGATGTTGGCGGCTTCGGCAGTGTGCTGCATCATCGGCATTACAGCAGGCAAGGTAAAATGGCACGAATTTGAGGCTCAAATAGCAAAAAACATATCCCAAGTGTCGTCGGCATTAATCATTTTGCTGTTTATCGGTGCATTGGGAGGGGCATGGATGGTGAGCGGTGTGGTGCCGATGATGATATATTATGGTCTGGATATCATTCATCCAAGTGTGTTCCTCGCATCCACATGTGTAATAAGCGCCGTAGTGAGCGTGATGACGGGCAGTTCGTGGACTACTATTGCCACCATCGGTGTGGCACTGATGGGAATTGGCAAAGCCCAAGGTTTTGAAGAGGGATGGATTGCGGGGGCGATAATAAGTGGCTCTTACTTCGGCGACAAAATATCTCCACTTTCGGACACTACGGTATTGGCATCAAGTGTATGCCACGTGAATCTATTCTCCCACATACGATATATGATGATTACGACAATTCCCTCGTTCTCGATAGCATTGATGATATTCTTCGTGGCGGGATGGTCGCACACTACAACGGAAATGGGACATTTGATCGCTTGTCAGGAGGCTATCTTAGGGAGATATGACATCAATATGTGGCTATTAATTGTGCCAGCTGCCACTGCTGTTATGATTGTCAAGAAATTACCAGCACTTGTGACCATGTTTGCATCGACGCTGATGGGCGTGGTGTTTGCATTGATATTCCAACCGGACGTCATTACTGAGATTGCCGACGGAGACATGTTTCGCGGTGCAATGCAGGCTGTGTATGGAGGGACTTCGATTAAAACCGCAGACATTATGCTCGACGAACTGGTGGCAACGAGGGGTATGGAGGGGATGCTCTCCACTGTATGGCTGATTCTTTGTGCTATGTGTTTCGGGGCAACAATGACTGCGGGAGGCATGACGGCTGGCATCACCCGACTGTTCACCCGGTTTGCACGGGGTCGCACTTCCACTGTGGCGTCAACCGTAGCCACGGGACTGGTGCTTAACACCACTGTGGCTGACCAGTATATGGGCATATTGCTTTCGGGAAACGTGTTCCGCGAGATATACGACAAGAATGGCTTGGAGCGCCGGCTGCTTAGCCGTGCCACTGAGGACTCGGTGACGGTAACATCGGTGCTTATTCCGTGGAACTCATGCGGTATGACGCAGAGCACGGTGCTCGGTGTAGCCACTCTCACCTATCTGCCCTACTGCTTCTTCAATCTCCTCAGTCCGCTGATGAGCATCATCATTGCTATTACTGGATACAAGGTCAAATTAAGATTTAATAATTAAGAGCAAAAATTATACCCGTTCGGGGATAATATGTTAAATAATCATATATTTTATACCTTTTAGGGTATAGTTTGATAAACTTTCACTATCTTTGTACCCGATAAGGTATAAAAAGAAATGAATATGGATATGCAACTGTCTGCTTTCGTAAAGGAGATGCGACGAGAACACTCGCTAACCCAGGAAGACCTCGCCGCCAAGGCTGGCGTGGGACTCAGATTCGTACGCGACCTTGAGCAGGGAAAGCAAACACTGAGGATGGACAAAATCAACCAGGTGCTTGCTCTGTTCGGAAAGGAAGTGGGGGCGGTTATGAAGAATTAAAGGATTAAAAAAATAAAATTTTTAAAGGGTTAAAATGGGATGAAAAGGGCGAATGTTTATCTGCATGACAGACTGGCGGGAGTGCTGACTGAGGACGAGAGAGGGTTCGGATTCAGGTATCTCGACAGTTATCTTGACACAGAGAATGCCGAGGCTATAAGTCTTACACTGCCACTGCAAGAGGAAGAATTCCGCAATACGGTGCTCTTCCCGTTCTTCGACGGACTCATACCCGAGGGATGGCTACTGAATATTGCAGAAAACAGTTGGAAGATAAACCAGCGCGACCGTATGTCGCTACTGCTCGCTTGCTGCAAGGACTGCATTGGGGCTGTCAGTATTATTCCTGATAATTCACATAATATATAAAGGTAATATGTGTGAAAGATGTCTGTATTGCTATAAGGAACTGAAGGAAGGACAGGTGGACTATCATCCCGCCTGCTCCAAGAAACTCTTTGGCACAAAGATTCCACCACGGCTACCGTTTGTAAGAAGCGAGATAGGAGAACTGGCAAAGCAAGTGGTGAGAAGCCAGACCACACTGACTGGGGTGCAGGCGAAGCTGTCTCTAGACATTAACCGCGGAGGAAAAAGCGAACCGGATCGCTTTACTATAGTAGGACTATGGGGACGGTTTATCCTTAAACCACAGACAGATGCATATCGTTGCTTGCCTGAAATCGAAGATCTCACTATGCACCTTGCTGAAGTGGCAAAAATATCTGTTGTGCCACATGGGATGATAAGGTTTGCAGACGGTGAACTATGCTACATTACCAGACGTATAGACAGAACGACTGATGGAAATAAAATTCCAATGGAGGATATGTGTCAATTAACGGAACGATTGACCGAATATAAATACAAAGGCTCATATGAACAGATTGCCAAGCATATCAAGAAATACTCCTCGATCCCTCAACTCGACCTCGTGAATTTCTGGGAGGTGGTAGTTTTTTCATGGATTACCGGCAATGCAGACATGCACCTGAAGAACTTCTCGCTATACAACACCGGACACGGATATACACTTACTCCAGCATACGACCTTCTCGCAACTACGCTAATAATGCCTGAAGATCCCGAGGAACTTGCGCTTATGCTCAACGGGAAGAAAAGGAAGATAAGACGGAGTGACTTTGTCAAATCGATGTCGCTCTCGGGACTCAATGAAAAAGTGATTGAGAATATTGCAAAGAAATTCCGTCGTTCCTTACCAAAATGGCTCGACTTTATCAACCACTCATTCTTACCTGATGACTTGAAGCGTGCATACAAGCATCTCATACTTCAGAGGGTGATAATGCTAAGATGATTATTGCAAATAATTACTAACTATATTAATGATTAAGACAATGAAACCTATCTGTAAACTTACAATGCTTGTCCTA
This sequence comes from uncultured Prevotella sp., assembly GCA_945788545.1. The sequence goes on along the minus strand of CALZMK010000134.1, from coordinate 928 downwards.
CTGGCGATTTCATCAGGACTACAAGCGCAGAGGCATAGGCCTCAATGTGACTTCACTACCGACACTCTAATGGTGCATGACCCCGTGATGGCATGGGAGAACGGAACATATCATCTGTTCTGTACCGGTATGGGGGTTCAACACGCTACATCTAAAGACTTAAAGACATGGACTGACAAGGTCAACCCCGTGATGAGCGTAATCCCAAAATGGACCCATGACTCCGTACCGGGATTCAGTAGGCATGTTTGGGCACCAGACATCATCAAATACCGAGACAAGTGGTGGATGGCTTACAGTTGCTCGACATTCGGCAAAAACACATCGGCCATCGGACTGCTTTCGGCTCAATCACTTGATGAAGGTGAGATTTGGAACGACGAAGGCTCAATCGTATGTTCGAAAGAAGGACGGGACAATTGGAACGCTATTGACCCTAATTTCGTGATTGACGACAATGGGGAACCATGGCTTACTTTCGGTTCGTTTTGGGACGGTATTCAACTGGTAAAATTAGACACTACCATGCATATTGCAAAAGGCCAAAAGATGAAGACTATCGCAAGGCGAAAGTATGTGGATACAATGGAGAATCCTGTAGAAGCTCCATTTATCTTTAAACATGGCAGTTATTACTACCTGTTTGTGTCATGGGACTACTGCTGCAAGGGAATGAACAGTTCATACAAGGTTGTCGTGGGAAGAAGCCGAAATATTGAAGGACCTTATCTCGACCGCAACGGCAAAGATATGGCTGACCTTGGAGGAACTTTGGTCATTGAGGGCGATAAAAAGGAGTATGAGGCTGCAGGGCACTGTTCGGCATACACATTCCAAGGGAAAGACTATTTCGTGTGCCACGGATATTCTGTAGCACTAAAAGGAGCATCAATTCTTATTTGCAAGGAAATAACATGGACTGAGGACG
>CALZMK010000133.1 GCA_945788545.1 uncultured Prevotella sp. | reverse complement strand
AGGATGAAGATACACAGCAACACGATCAATGTAGTTACAGAGGTGTTGATGGTACGTGCGAGTGTCTGGTTCAGAGAGTCGTTGAAGACATCCTGACGGTCGCGCTTCTTGAACAAACCGAAGTTCTCACGGATACGGTCGAATACCACCACCTTGTCGTTGATAGAGTAACCGATAACGGTAAGGATGGCACCGATGAATGTCTGGTCGATCTCCAATGACATCGGAACGATACCCCACAATGCAGAGTAGAATCCGATAACAATCAGGGTATCAAGTGCAAGTGCTACGGTAGAACCTACTGAGTAAGCCACGTTGTGGAATCTCACGAGGATATATACGAAGATGGCAATCAGGGCGAAGATAACGCTGATGATGGCACCGTATGTGATATCCTTAGCTACCGAAGGACCAACCTTTGTACTGCTGATAATCGAACCGCCGGCGCGCACGTCTGGGTTCTTGAATGCTGTTACATCCTTCTGTGTCACAAGGTTTGCCTTCGACATGGCCTTGAACAGGATATTCTCGCATTCGTCGTCAACAGTCGGGTCATTCGACTCAATCTTGTAGTTGGTAGATACACGGATGGTCTTACCGTCAGTTCCAAGGGCAATAGCGCTCACGTTGGCATCGCCGAATGCTCCGGCAAGTGCAGTGCGCACTTCCTCTGGCTCAACAGCTTTCTCCAATTTCACAACATAGTTGCGACCACCGGTGAAGTCGATGCTCTTGCTCAATCCGCGAACACCGAGGCAGATGATGAACAATACAGCTGCAACGCCCCAAACGGTGAATGTCTTCTTGTAGGCACCCATGAAGTTGAAGTGGGTATTCTGCATGAGGTTCTTTGAGAATGAGGTAGAGAAGGTGAGCTTTGTCCACTTGTCCTTCTTCATCTGGTGCTCATAAACGAGACGTGTGAGATATACAGCTGTGAAGAATGAACATACGATACCGATAATCAATGTGGTGGCGAAACCACGGATAGGACCTGTACCGAATACATACAGGATGACACCTGTGATGATTGAGGTAAGGTTAGAGTCGAAGATGGCTGAGAAAGCGTTTGAATAACCCTTCTTCATTGCCTCCTTCACATTGAGACCTGCGCGAAGCTCTTCCTTGGTACGCTCATAGATAAGCACGTTGGCATCCACAGCCATACCGAGCGAGAGCACGATACCTGCTATACCCGGCATTGTCAAAGCAGCCTGGAATGACGTAAGAATACCGAGTGTGAAGAACAAGTTGAACAACAGTGCGATGTTTGCCATCATACCCGGGATTACTCCATAGAGGCAAAGCATGTAAACCATCAGGAGGATGAATGCCACGATGAACGAGATTACACCCTGCTGGATTGACTGTGCACCGAGTGACGGACCAACAACCTCTTCCTGTACGATACGTGTAGGAGCAGGCATCTTACCAGAGTTAAGGGTGTTTGCAAGGTCCTTGGTGTCCTCGATAGAGAAGTTACCTGTAATCTGTGAGTTACCACCGGCAATCTCACCGTTTACGCGAGGTGCGCTATATACTGCGTCGTCGAGCACGATGGCTACGGCACGACCGATGTTCTGCTTTGTCAGCTGTGCCCAACGGCGTGCGCCGTCGGAGTTCATCTGCATTGATACGCATGGATGACCATACTGGTCGAACTCGTCCTTGGCGTTGGTGATCACGTCACCCTCTAATGGAGCGCGTCCCGATGGCTCGGTAATCTTCAGTGCATGGAGCTCGAAGATCTCGCCCTTCTTGTCAAAGTCGGCAGCCTTGGCACTCCACAACAGTTTAACATCTGAAGGCAGAATGCGCTTTGCAATATCTGAATAGATAATCTTGTCAACCTCGGCAGTGTCGCGAGCAGTGGCATATCCCACTACGCTGAGGCTCTGTCCCTGTGAGGGCTGGAAGATTGAGAACAATGGGTTCTGCTCCTTCATCTTCTTCAACTGAGCATCCTTGGCGGCATCCTTGGCATCCTTGGCGTCCTTCTTGGCACCGATGGCCTCTGCCAGTGATTTCTTCTCTTCAGCCTTCTCCTCAGCAACCTCTGCCTCGCCTTGCTTTACAGTCTCTGTGGCTGTTGTGTCAGCGACAGCGGTGGTGTCAGCCTCTACTGCTTCAGCACCAAGGGCATACTTCTGGTTGAGCTGAGAGAGCAGCGGAACAATCTCCTGACTGTTGTAGGTCTCCCAGAACTCGAGGTTTGCGCTTCCCTGAAGGAGTTTGCGCACACGTTCCGGCTCACGGATACCAGGCATCTCGACCATGATACGTCCGCTCTGTCCCTCCAATTTCTGGATGTTGGGCTGAACGACGCCAAACTTGTCGATACGGTTGCGCACAACGAGGAAGGAGTTGTCAACAGCCGACTGCACCTCAGCGCGTACGGCAGCCTCCACCTCTGAGTCGGAGCTCTGTGTGCTCACCTTGCCCTTCATCTGCTGTGTGGCAAACACCTCAGCCAAACGATGTCCGGGAGCGTTCTTTTTGTAACTCTGGATAAACAGGCTAACGAAGTCCTTCTGACTTGTTTCCTCTTCCTTCTTGGCCTCCTGCATCGACTTTGTGAAAGCCGCATCAGTCTTGTGGTCGGCAAGCACGGCGATAACATCGGGCACCGACACCTCAAGAATAACGTTCATACCACCCTTAAGGTCAAGACCCAGGCCAATTTGCATCTCGCGGCACTCCTTGTATGAGTAAGCGCCAAAATACACTTTCTCGTTCATGATGGAGTCGAGATATTCCTGACCTGCTTCCTCACCCATTGCGGCAGCCTTGTTTTCGTAGTGGCGTGTCACGAATGAGAAGGAGAGATAGAATATACACACCAGCATGAGCATAAGTGCGATAAACTTTACAATTCCTTTGTTTTGCATTTGTTTATATTGATTTTTTTATTGTTATTTCTTTCTAAATGCCTCATTAAAGCGTGCAAATATAGTGATATTTTTACAAATATGAAAATTTATTCCCACTTTTTATTGGTTTTACCTTAATTTTTTAAGGTTTATATCCAAATTTTAGCCAACTTACTATCGGATTGTGGTCGGAAGCGGTGATTTTGTCATCTACATGGCAATTGTAGGGAATGAAGTGGTCGGAGCACATAATGTTGTCGATTCTTACGAAAAAGCCTTTCTGATTATATGACAAACCGACACCTCTTGCTGTCTCTACATAGCAGTCGGTGAGTCCCTTTGCCATCACTCTTCGGGTGTATGAGATAGGGTTGTCGTTGAAGTCGCCCATCACTATCACCGGATACTTCTTCTTGATCTTCTCCACGTATTCATGCACAGCGTCTGCCTGGGGGGCTCGCTTCTTGCTTGCCTCTGCCAGTTTGCCCGCAATATACTTTGTGTCGCTTTCGGCTGTTTCGCCCTCCATGGCTTTTTTGATTATCGTCTTGTATCTCGACTTGTCGTCGGCAGTGAGACAGTTACTCTCGAAGTGATTATTAACTACAACCACCGTTTTGCCGTTGATGTCGAGATAGAACGCGCAACTGCCGTTTCCCTTTGACTCGTAGGGGATTATCTCCTTCTTGATTATTGGGAAGCGGGTGTATATGCTTATAGTGTTGTTTAGTTGTACACTTCCGAATGTCGCACTGTCGTGATGGGCGAATATACTGTCCATCTTGTCCTTCACCAATGTCTGTGTCCATCCGTAGTCTTCTTGCAGACAAAGGATGTCGGGTTTTGATTTCCTGAAATATTCTATTATGTCCTCCGCAGCTTTGGGGTCGTGCTCACTGCCACGGCCATTAAAACCGTGTACGTTATACGACATCACTTTTATTGCCCCTATTGGTGTGTCGTGGGGAATATTAAAAGGTATGTATGTGCGCACGGGTGCGTAGGCCACGACAAATCCCAAGAAAGGAATCAATGCCATTCGTTTGCAGAAGATGAGCCAGAAGATGAGAAATCCCATGTTCATAATCAGTAGAAATGGGAATGTAAGTCCCACAAGAGATAGAATAGGATGACTGGCGGGATTCACATAGTCGGAGAATCCCACAAGTAGCATGACTATTATTGTGGCAATATTTGCCCCTGCTGTCATCTTCCTTGTGAATGTCTTTAATTGGCTTATCATCGCTCTTGACTACTGTCGAATAAGGTTTTCTTTTCCTCTTTGGTCAGACTGTCATATCCGCTGCGCCTTATTTTGTCGAGTATGCGGTCAACTTCATCTTGATTTTTCTTTTTGCGCTCGTTGTATTGCCAGTCGGTTTCTTTGGCGCCGCCCTTTGTGGCGTGCATGGTGGATTTGCCTGTCCTCTGCTCAAAGTTGCGCTTCAGGTTTTCAAAGAATTGTCTGCCTCTCATTTTTCCGTAGGTGTCGCTGCCTGGATGGTTGTTCCAATAGCGTATCATGAAGAATCCGAAGAGCATTCCTCCAAGGTGGGCCATGTGAGCCACGTTGTCACCAGGTGTACCAATGGCCGAGAATAGTTCGATGGCCACATATATCATCACAAACCACTTTGCCTTGATAGGGATGGGGAGTGGGAAAATGAAAATCCTCTCGTTGGGGAATATCATTCCGAATGCAAGCAATATTGAATACACGGCACCCGAGGCACCAATGGTAGTCCACATGTTGAGCTGTCCTGACAGTTGGTGTCCCACCTCAAATATTTGCATCATGCTTATGCCAGGGTCTTGGCCTTTTATCATGAAATAGAACGAGAAGAACTGGGCTATTTCTTGCATTATTCCTGCCCCGACACCGCATGAAATGTAATAAAATAGGAATTTCTTTGGTCCCCATACATTTTCTATTACCACACCGAACATCCACAGTGCAAACATGTTGAAGAGGATGTGTGTGAAACCGGCATGCAGAAACATGTATGTTACCAACTGCCATAACTGAAACTCACTTGCCATAAAGAAGTGCAGTCCCAACATTGAGTTGAGATCCACACCGCCTGCTTCCATCATCATTGTGGCCAAGTAGGCGACGATATTGATTATCAGCAGATTTTTTGTAACTATGGGTATGTTGCGCATATCTCAATCCTTTAATTAATTGTTGTTTACTCTAATAATTGTACTTTCGGGCGCAAAATTACAAAAAAATCCCTCAATATAGTCATTATTTTGGCCTAATAGATAAAAAAAACAATAAAAACAAGAATTTTTTTCGTTTTTTGTTGTTTTTCTAAATTCTTTACCCTATATTTGCAGTGGAAAAACCGAAATATCTATTATTATCATCAATAAAATAATTAAAGTTATGAACAAAACAGAATTAATTGAGAAGATTGCAGCTGGTTCAAATCTGACCAAGGCTCAGTCAAAGGCAGCTCTCGACGAGACAGTAAAGGCAATCAAGGAAGCCCTTATTGCTGGTGACAAGATTTCTTTGGTAGGCTTTGGCACATTCAGTGTTGG
>CALZMK010000132.1 GCA_945788545.1 uncultured Prevotella sp. | reverse complement strand
GGAGTGGATGACGCGGTGATGGTGCCGCCGTGTAGGGAGACTATCTGACGGCAGATGCTGAGACCAATGCCTGAACCATTGGACTTTGTGGTGAAGAAGGGGACGAAGATGCGGTCGAGAACTTCGGGCATGATGCCACAACCGTTGTCCTCCACCTTTATTAATATGACATGCTGGGACTTATCTGTTCTTGCCGACAAGGTGATGGCTTTTTCTTCGACATCCCTTACTGCCTCCTGAGCATTCTTCAAAAGATTGATAAGCACCTGCTCTATCTGACTGCGGTCGATATGCACTGTATCTTCAGCCTCTTGAATATCGAAGCGGAAATAGGGTTCGGGGAAGAGTTGGCGAAGGTCGGAGATTAGTTCTGAGAGTTTTACGTCGGTAAATTGCGGAGTGGAGATATGTTGCAGTTTGCGGTAGTTCTCCACAAAATGCAGGAGTCCGCTGCTGCGCCTGTTGATGGCTTGCAATGCCTGGGTGATGTCTTCTTGCGAGAGAGAATCATCCTTCATCCCTTCGGTGATAGTGTCGCTCAGCGAGATAATTGGAGTAAGGGAATTCATAATCTCGTGGGTAAGTACCCTCACAAGTTGCTGTTGCGCCTCACTCTCACTCTTCTGCACAACCTCGTGAATGTTTTGCAGTGAATAGAGCTTATAATAGAAGCCACGGTCGAAGAAGTTTGTGATGGTGATGGAGAATTCCTTTTCTTCCGTATTATTACCATTTCTTACTCTCAACTTTGTCACCTTTTTTGTTCCAGGACGCAGGTCGTGCATCAGTTGCGGCAAACTGCTATTGACAGCGGCAAGGTTGTCGATGTCAGAAATACGGAATCCGCAGAGACTGTTGATAGCCATGCGGTTCATCCAGTGGATATGCCCTTTGTCGTCGGAGACAATCAGACAGTCGCCTACGGTATTGAGCAGTGTGTCGAAATACTGGTATTGTGACTCCTGTTGTAAAGTTTTCTCCCTAAATTCATTTACAACGCTATTGATTTCCTCGGCAAGCAATCGCTCCTCTCCATGCAGTTTGTCGAGAGCAAAATGCAGTGAGAGGTCTCGAGTGCGAATGGCATGTATCATCTGCCTGAGGCGACGGATGCTTTTGTTGTAAAAAGGATTCAAGGAGAATGTCATAACTAAATGCCGAGTTTATCTATCTTGCGATAAAGTGCGAAACGAGTGATGCCGAGGAGTTCAGCTGCTTGGGTGAGATTGCCGTTGCTCATAGAGACGGCACGCTTGATGGCGTTTCTCTCCAGTTCCTCAAGGTTGAGAGTCTGCTGGGTGTCTTCGTTGCCGGCAGATTGTGTGTTTGGAGTAATCTGAATGTCAGCAGCCGAAAGAGTGGGGGAGCTACAAAGAACCAGAGAACGCTCAATCGAATGTTGCAGTTCGCGCACGTTACCGGGCCACGAGTGGTTGAGCAACTTGGTGCGGGCATCATCAGAGAGGGACACGCCTTTTCGGTCATATCGCATGGCGAAGATACTCAGGAAGTGTTCTGCCAAGAGGATGATGTCGTTGCCACGCTCGCGCAGTGGCGGGATATGCAGTTCGATGGTGTTGATGCGATAAAAGAGGTCCTGACGGAATGTGCCTTCGCTTATTCTCGCAGCCAGGTCGGCATTGGTGGCGGATATGATCCTTACGTCCACCTTTTTCTTCTTCGACGACCCAATGCGCGATGTCTCCCTCTTCTCTATCAGTGTAAGCATTTTTTGTTGCATCTGTAGCGACAGGTTGCCAATCTCGTCGAGAAACAGCGTACCGCCATCAGCCTGCTCCGCACGTCCTTCCTTTGCCTCACGGGCATCGGTGAAGGCACCCCTCTCATGTCCGAAGAGTTCACTTTCGAACAGAGTCTCGGGAATACATCCGAGGTCAATACTCACAAAGGGTTTTGTCCTTCTGTGTGACACTTGGTGAATGGCATGAGCCACCACATCCTTTCCCGCTCCGTTCTCGCCAGTGATGAGCACATTGGCATCCGTGGCTGCCACTCTTGCTATCTGCTGTTTCATATTGCGCATGGCATCGCACTCACCAATGAGGTTGGGGAATAACACCTCGTCGTCAGATGTCTCGGTATCAGAGTCTTCGGTGTTGCGTGACTGCTTCAGTTCCACGGCACTCTTCACCGTGTCGAGCAGTTTGCGCCTGTCCCATGGTTTCGGTATGAAATCCACCGCTCCTGCCTTAATCGCCCTCACTGCCTTCTCGGTATCCACGTATGCCGTGATGAACAGCACCACGCTCTTCGGGTCGTGCTCCAATATGCGGGCGAGCCATTCATATCCCTCCTCGCCGCTTATTGCATCGCGACTGAAGTTCATGTCGAGAATGATGACGTCGGGATGGAAGGAATCCATAAACTCGATGACACGCTCAGGTTTGGCTGTCACTCTCACTGCCTCCACGTATGGTTTTAGCAGCATATTGAGCGACAGCAACACGTCCTCATTGTCATCGACAACAAGTATCCGTCCCTTGGGAGATTCAATATTATTCATACCCGACCTACTCCTTGAACAGGTCTTTTATGCCACCGATGCTGCCCATGAGGTTGGTGGCTTCGTAGGGAAGATAGACAGTCTTGGTCTTGTCGCCCTCTGCCACTTGTTGCAGCATCATGATGTATTTCTGTGCAAGGAGATAGTTTGCGGGATTGGTGCTCTGACCGACAGCCTCGGTAATCTTCTGGATGGCTATTGCCTCAGCCTCAGCCTTGCGGATGCGGGCCTGTGCCTCACCCTCGGCCTTGAGGATGGCCTGCTGCTTCTCAGCCTCGGCACGGTTGATGGTAGCCATCTTCTCACCTTCTGACTGCAAGATGTCGCTCGCCTTCTTACCCTCGGATGTGAGGATGGTGGCGCGCTTGTTGCGCTCTGCCTGCATCTGCTTCTCCATGGCAGTCAGTACGCTCTCGGGAGGAGTGATGTCCTGAAGCTCCACGCGGTTTACCTTGATACCCCACTTATTGGTGGCGTCGTCGAGCACAACGCGCAGTTTGGTGTTAATGGTGTCGCGCGAGGTGAGCGTCTCGTCGAGTTCGAGTTCGCCGATGATATTTCGCAGTGTTGTCTGGGTAAGTTTCTCAATGGCATTGGGAAGGTTGTTGATTTCATATACCGCCTTGAAGGGATCGACAATCTGGAAATAGAGCAGTGCGTTGATTTCCGTCTGCACATTGTCCTTGGTGATGACGTTCTGCTTGGGGAAGTCATACACCTGTTCCCTGAGGTCGATATTGTTGGTATATACATATCGTCCCCTTACCATCGCCACTATATCCTTTGCCCTATCGACAAAGGGGATGATGATGTTGACACCTGGCTTGAGGGTTGCGTGATAGCGACCGAGCCTCTCGATAATTCTCGTTTCTGACTGTGGGATGATGACAAGGGCCATCTTTGCAAAAAGAAGAATGCAAACCACAATTACAATCAATACGTAGGTCATTGTTCTTGAAAGAATTAAAAAATTAAAGAATTAAAAAATTAAAGTTTTGACGGAGAGACATTTTATTATCCAATAGGTTTGACTGTAAGGATAATGCTCTCCATGGCTATTACTTCGACGATAGTGCCTTTGGCGATGTCTGCCGTGGCATCGTCGGCGAGTTTGGATTTCCAAACGTCTCCATCAATAGCCACCCAACCGTAGTCGCCACGACAGATGTCGCTGTCGGCCTTGCCACGGCGACCGATGAGCGCGTCGGCATTGCTTACCCTTCCCGAAGGATTATCGTCCTCCATACGGCGATGGGCAAGATACTTCTTTACTATGGCAAGGGATATTATCGTTGCTACGACGAATACCGCCAACTGACCGGCAATGCCAGTGAAGGGTGAGGCAATAGCTGCACCAGCGGCTCCAACTGCAAAGCAGAGCAGCACGAGTCCGCCGCTCATCAGTTCCAAAATCACGCACAGTACGGCTGCTACAGCCCATATAACCCATGCGTTTTCAGCAATCCATTCCATATACTTGCAAATAATGTTGTTTTATGGTGCAAATATACGAATAAATTACTGAAAACGCAATAATTCCTCCTTCTTTTTATGTTTTATTGACAATCAGAACCTCGTCATGAATTCCACTACTATCTTGTCCTTCTCTGATGGCTTGGCTATTGCTCCGTCGCGATAGAAATATTTTTCGAAGTTGATGCGGATGTCGGAAACAAACGGAGTGGCAAGACTGAGGGTGACACCTGCGGTGAGTCGATGACGCTTGTAGTCGGTTGTCACAAACTTGCCGTCGTCGCCCACTTTCAAACCGTCGCTGTGGTCGTTCATAAAGTCGTAGCGAGCCAATGGCGACACCTTCTTGATAAAGCTCTTCTTGCTCTTGGTGGGTATGTCGTAGTTGATGAATCCGTCGAACGAGTGCACGTCGGTGAACATACTGTTGCTGTAATGCTTATAGAGATATTCAGCCTCGATATGCCATCCCTTGGCATGCCAATATGTGCCGGCATCATACATCATAACCGAGTTGTCGGACGGTGAAATCTTCTGCGAACTCAGTGTGACGTTGAATCCCTGGGGCAGGAAGAACTGTGCCTTGGCAGAGAAGTTGACTTTCTTAGTCCAGTAGTTCTTTTGGTTGGTGAGACCTGATCCGTTGAAGAGTCCTGCCTCAAGAATCACGGGAGTCTTGCCCTTGAAGGTATATCCAAGTGAGGCTCCCACATCACGCACGTTACCCACCTGCTTGGCGATAAACGAGCGATTCGCAAAATACTGCTGGTGAGGCGAGCGATGGGCATCGATGGTGAAGGGCACACGGAATTGTCCGATGGTGATGTTGAGTTTCTTCACGGGAGTGATGCGCGTATATGCATCGAGCATCTTGATGTTACCTTCGTCGGAGAGGTCGATCTCTGCCTTGTAGCTCACGGCATCAATCACCTTGCCTGTGATACTGATGCGCGCATTGCGCACCTCGAATCGGCCTTCGCCCTCCTCGGTTTGGTATTCATACTTGGATCTCACCGTACCGTGAATCTCGGGTGTGAACTCCGTCTTCTTCTCCTGGGCATCGCCTGCAATGGCAATGGCGAGCATGGCTGCAATAAAAAATAGTCTCATATCCTTGCTTTCTTTTTTCGGGTGCAAAGATATGAGATATATGTTACAAAGACGTTACAGGCGTGATAAATTCCTGTAACATCATAGGGCACTGAGCTTTTCCTTCACTTCGGCAGTGTTGTTGCGTGATACGGGAATGGGTTTGTCGGTACCGAAAATCTGTAGTTGGTAGGCAGAGTTGCGATTGGACATCGACACGACAAAGTTGAGATTGACGATGAAGGCACGATGGCATTGCACCATAAACGGTTCGCTGCCTATGCTCTCCATAATCTGCTTGAGCGTGATACGAATCATCTTGTGGCGCACTTCTTCATTCTCCAAATAATA
>CALZMK010000131.1 GCA_945788545.1 uncultured Prevotella sp. | reverse complement strand
AATTGGTCAACCAGTTGATAGAGCTTGTCTTTTTTCTCTTTCTTGAATGGTACGAAAGAACGAATGAACTCGCATTGTTCCAGCTCATTAAGTAGCGTGGTCAAGTTGCCATTGTTGGTCAACTTGGTTTTCTCAATGATGTCACTTCGAGTCATGCCTTTTCCTACTGTGCTTAGGGCATTGATAACCATTATGTAATTGTCGGCCTTCTTGAATAATGACTTAAAGAGTTTGTCAAACTCATCACATAGTTCGCCTCCTTTGGTGAAGCAAAGTGCATTGATGTTCTCTGCCACACTCTTGTCGTTTTCAAACAATGAAAGATAATATGCCACACCACCAACAGCCATATAGCAGTCGATGATTTCCTGTCGTTCGTAATCAAATCCACCTGCATTGAAATACAGTTCCGTTTCATGAAGTGTGAATGGTGATACCAGAATCTTGTGAGTGACACGGTTGTGCAAACCACCGCGCGCATTAATAATCTTATTCAGCATCCATGAAGTAGCAGAACCACATACAATCAGTTTGATATCAGAGCGGTAGTATGCCCAATTATTCCAGAAATATTCAAGGGCACTAATGAATTTTGACTTCTGTGTGTCCAGCCAAGGCAGTTCGTCAATGAAGATGATCTTTGTGCCTTCTTTCATTTTTTCAATAGCTTTGGATAGCATTCGAAATGCCTCAGTCCAATCCTTGGGTACTTTTTCCTCGCTAAAGAAATCAGACATGGCATAAGAAAAGTTCAGAAGTTGGTCTGCCATACGTGCATTTTCCTTGCCTGTCATTCTGAAGGTAAACTGTCCCTCCAGAAGTTCCTTGATGAGGAACGTCTTTCCCACACGTCTTCTGCCATATATAGCTATGAATTCCGACCTGTCGGAAGCGATATATTTCTTCAGGCGAGTTATTTCTTCTTTGCGACCAATGATTGATTTTTCCATAATGATTCTATTATATTCTGGCGCAAAGTTATATAAAAATCGAGATTTAGCCAAGAAATAAATTATTATTCGGCTAAATCTTATGATTATTTAAGAGATTTAGCCGGAAAATGATAGAGCTCACAGACAATGTGACGTATAGTTACAAGCCCCCCGGGAGTGGCGCTCAATCAGAACGCCACCTATCTGGTGAAGGGGATATTACTTTATCCTCCACGTCAAATGTAGTAGGCAGTAGGAGGGGATGATGTTGTAGAAGGTCTCGGTCTTGCCTTGGGCGTTGATGGTGCGGCGCACGTAATATTACTTCAACTGTTAATGATATTAAACTTTCCCTTTGCATTAATATACATAAAGTTAAATGCAGTTAAATCTATGAAATCGGTTGATTTGAAATCATTTTATTTCAAATAGATTGATTATATTTGCAGTCAAATCTGAAATAAGACCATTATGGATATACCTTTTGTATATGGAAAGATTGCCGACGGTATGAATTTCACCGACCGCGAGGAGGATTCCAAGAAGTTGAAGAACAACCTTCTTGGACTTGTCAATACTATAATAATCTCTCCGCGCAGATGGGGAAAGACATCATTGGTTTGCCATGTGCTTGAGGATATCAAGCACGACAGGGACTACCTTATATGCAAGGTTGACATATTCAACTGCCGTACGGAGGCACAGTTTTATCAGACATACGTGAATGCGATTCTGGCTGCCTCATTCACAAAGATGGATGAGTTCATACTTGCTGCAAAGAAATATGTCGGTACCTTCGGACCTAAACTCTCTCTAAGCGACAGCAGTATGAAATACGAATTGGCATTTGGCATTGACTTCAAGGACAAGCAATATTCGTTTGACGAGATTCTTGACCTTCCCCAAAAGATAGCGGAGGAAAAAGACAAGAAATTTATAGTCTGTATAGATGAATTCCAGAATGTCAATGTATATGACGACCCTTTGGGATTTCAACGGAAACTGCGCTCACACTGGCAGATGCACAACAGGGTGGGATACTGCATGTATGGCAGTAAGCGTCACATGCTCCTCGATATATTCAGCAATTACGAGATGCCGTTCTATAAATTCGGCGACATGATGTTTTTGGACAAAATCTGTCAGGAGGAATGGGTGAGATACATCACCCGAAGATTCGATGACACGGGGAAACGTATCTCGGATGATGATGCGTCGCTCATTGCCCAGTTGGTGGAGTGTCATCCTTATTACGTGCAGCAACTCGCACAGTTGACATGGCTCCACACCATGGAGACATGCGACACGGCTACTGTAAAATCGGCATTTGATTCGCTCGTCAACCAGCTTAGCCTCTTGTTCAGCAATATCATCGACAACCTTACAGCAAAACAGATAGCTTTTCTGCAAGCCATAGCCAATGGCGAGAAAAACTTTTCGTCGCGCGAAGTCTTGGCAAAATACGACCTTGGCACCTCAGCCAATATCAAGAACCTGAGAAAAGCTCTTCAGGACAAGGACTTGATAGACATCCTTCCCGACTCAACTGTAATCCAGGACCCGGTGTTCGCATATTGGCTGAAAACGAAGTATTGAGAATAATTTGGTTTTGAAAATACTAACATACAATAACAAATATGAAGTCAAAAATACCAGTAAGTGAAATAACAAAACGTCATCCTGACATGCTCTATTGTCTAACAGACAGGGAATATGCAAATCTCGCCAATGAAATTTGTGATGTGCTTGGCAGTAGATTGGGATTTATGGATGATAAGGGACTAAGGAATGCATGTGTCAGCTTGGCATTGTATTTTGAGGACATACACTCGGGGACACACCAGTTTGACGTTTTCACGCGATTGTACGGCAAGATGTATGGCATGTACCTGCCGTTTTATGATTCTAAGGATGCGTCATCGCCCAATGCCGACATTGACGCTATGAAATTTGTGTTATGGCTTTCAATAGTGGCAGAGCGTGGTGGAAGCATATTAAATCCTACGAATGCCGCAATCGCCGATATGGCAGAAGATTTACTCAACTATTGGAATCGGCGAAAACACACGATATCTCCCAATGATGAACTGGCTGACCATATCTTCTCGGAAGAGACGCAGGAGAACCCGTATTTCATAAGGAGCGTGATGGTTTGGTTGCAAAACCGGAGCTATCTAGGACGTTGGTACTCCAATGCGGTAATGGAGGCTGACCATTATGGAGTAAAGAATTTGTTTCTTAGGGTCAATCAGCAACAGATTCGCGAGTTGACCGAGGATAACTCTGTGTTTGAATATCGTTCATGGCCGTTGTCGATACCTGCCACCAAGGCTTACGCCGAAATGATAAGGATTGACATGGACGACCCTGAGGACGAGGTTGCTGCAGAGATAGAGAAAATGGAGTATGCAAAACTTGGGATATACAAAATATCGGGTATAGACAATGAGAATATTATTGTAGAGGATTTCAGGAAACGCAGGTATAATGTCCTGCTTGACAGTTTTGGTGAAGACATAAGAAGAGACGCAAAAATCTGTACCCATATCTTTGGGTCGTTTTTCTCTTTCCGTGGGGAATGGTTCACCAATGGTCACTCTCTGTTTCTCCCGATGGAAGACAAGCAATATGCAGAATACTGCGAGAAAGAGAATAATGGATACAGAGCCTTTCATGATTATCAAGGACAATACGAAGAATTGGTAAAACGAAATGGTGGCAAGAGGTTGTTCTTCTTCAACAATCAAAAGGATGTCGAGAAATGGCTCAGTACTAAAATAGGAATAGCACAATTAGCCTCTTTCCCCATTGCTCAGTTCTCGATGAGTGAGGCTTTTATGGCTTTTCTCCACCCGAATGGCCAAATGCTGTTTGTGGGTGGTGCAAAGTGCGTGAAAAGTCCCGACAATCCATACTACGACAAGGGGGAGGCTGAGGAAGGTGCCATGACGCTGTGTCTTCAGCCGGAAGGTAGTCATCCCGACCTTGTGCTTTACCTTATCGAGCACGATCTTGTGCCCGATGCAATGCTCAAGGATATGAAAGGGAAGGAACATGGAAGGCTGCTGTTGCAGGATAATCTGGATTTCATGGCACGTTGCATGAGGCGTGATGTCGAGTCGGACAAGGTCGTTAGGAGAAGGCACGAAATAAGTTTGACAGACGAGAATTCCAATGACGACAGCCAAAAGGTTAACTTCGATACGTTCGTAGGCATTCTCAGCAAGGAAAAAACCGTGCGCAGCAAAGCCAACAAGGCATGGCGGTTGGTGAGGTGCAACAAAACCACCACGGTTATCAGGGATGTGGACAATCGCAGGGACTTCACAATGCCGACAATAAACCTATATACGGCATACATTGAGATTGACAAGGAGAAAATCCAAGTCTCTACCGTAGCTCGATATGTTGGCTCCACCAATGCACCCGCAGCCTCTGCCTTGCTGTATAACACGGTGGGCAAGGGCATACATTGGAACGAGTTTCATAAGTCTATGGATAAGTTGGAGAGGTTAATGAAGCAAAGTTTGAAATGTTATATTTAAGGTAATAGAACTCCGGCTTAAACAGCAGATAGAGCACCTTATACCATTTATGGAAGGAACCGTAGTATCTGGTGCGGTCGATGCTGCCGTAGTTATAGTCCATTCCCGCCTCGTAGGCTTTCGTCATTCCCTCGGTCTGCTTCAGTGGCGACCATTCGCCGTTAGCCCCTGGCGTATGGTCGTCGTTGAGGTTGTTGGCATTGGCATAGAACATGTGTCGCCGTCCATATAGAATCTCAGCTTTGTTGCCTTCACTACCACCTCGTCGAGCATCACCTCGAGTTTCTTTGGTTTCTTGCGCAGATACACTGGGTTTAACTCTTTCTGCACCTCGTTCTTATACATCTTAGGAATATCCACCATCACCATTTTCGGGTCATATCCCTTAGCCTCTATGTGCAGTATATACTTTCCCGTCTGATGTATCTCTTTATGGTGATCTGAGTAGTTACCCAGCTGAAATAGAATGTTAGTTATTCGCATTTTAAATTAAAAATGTTGTGGAGGTTTTGATATTCGGAATAATGTTCGTATCTTTGCAAACAACAAACAATATTTCCGGCTATCTGTTTAACATCATATTGTAATTACTCAACTGATTTCTGCAGTCGTCGAGTTATGTCCTCCCAAGTGTCGTCTGCTTTCTTGCGATAGAGACGCTGGTTGGTGGTGGGGGAGTTGAGAGGACCGAGGTGACGGAGGTAAGGCCCGAGCTTGTAGTAGTCGAGATTGGATGGATTGACGAGAGGGGAGAGCTGTGCGCGTCCGCTATACCATGCCGTCTTCATGGCGGGGTATGTCTGGTGGATGTATGCTGAAAGCATGTCTATCGTTTCCGGCTCGGCATCGCCTCCCATGAATGCTATGCATGTGATGTCGCTGCCATACTCCCCCATGAAGCTGTCGATGGTGTCTGTCGTGAGCGCGCTGCCCGTGTCAGCCCAAAGGTAAGGGCTGTGGCAACC
>CALZMK010000130.1 GCA_945788545.1 uncultured Prevotella sp. | reverse complement strand
AATGGAACAGACACTTTTAATTTATAATACGCTCAGCAGAAAGAAAGAGCGTTTCGAACCGATACATTCTCCAAATGTCGGAATGTATGTCTGCGGACCTACCGTATATGGCGATCCACATTTGGGACATGCCCGTCCGGCAATCACATTCGATATCCTTTTCCGTTATCTCAAGCATCTCGGCTATAAGGTGCGTTATGTACGTAATATCACCGATGTGGGCCACCTCGAGCATGATGCCGACGAGGGTGACGACAAGATAGAGAAGAAAGCTCGCCTCGAACAGCTCGAACCGATGGAGATAGCACAGTATTACACCAATCGCTATCATCATGCCATGGAGGCGCTCAATGTGCTTCCCCCAAGCATCGAGCCCCATGCCACAGGACATATCATCGAGCAGGAAGAACTTGTGAAAGAGATTATGGCAAATGGTTATGCCTACGAGAGCAACGGTTCGGTGTATTTCGACATAGAGAAATACAACAAGGATCATAAGTATGGCATACTTTCCGGACGCAATCTTGATGACGTCATCAACAACAGTCGCGAACTTGACGGAGTGGGAGAGAAGCGCAACCAGGTTGATTTTGCTTTGTGGAAGAAGGCTTCGCCCGAGCATATCATGCGATGGCCCAGTCCTTGGAGCGACGGATTCCCCGGATGGCACTGCGAGTGTACAGCTATGGGACGCAAGTATCTCGGCAATCACTTTGATATTCATGGAGGCGGTATGGACCTTGTGTTCCCCCATCATGAGTGTGAGATAGCACAGGCGGTGGCAAGTCAGGGCGACCCGATGGTGAAATATTGGATGCACAACAACATGATTACCATCAACGGACAGAAGATGGGTAAGTCGCTTGGCAACTTTATCACCCTCGAGCAGTTCTTCACCGGCAATCACGAGTCACTCCAGCAGGCATTCTCGCCAATGACTATACGTTTCTTCATCCTTTCGGCCCACTATCGCGGCACGGTGGACTTCTCAAATGAAGCCCTCATCGCAAGTGAGAAGGGATTGACCCGACTCATGAACGGATTGGCCGACATTGAGCGTGTGCAAGCTGCCGACAAGAGTGACGATGCGACAGCAAAGTTTGTGTCAGAACTTCGACAGAAGTGCTATGACGCCATGAATGATGACCTGCAGACACAGATTGTCATTAGCCATCTCTTTGAGGCATGTCATGTAGTCAACGTGCTTATCGACCATAAGGCTACTATCTCTGCCGCCGACCTCGACGAGTTACGCCAGGTGATGAACCTGTTCAGTTTCGACATCCTCGGATTGCGTGCCGACAAGTCGGGCACCAACGACGAGCGCGAGGCTGCCTACGGCAAGGTTGTCGATATGGTGTTGCAGTTGCGTGCCAAGGCCAGGGCAAACAAAGATTGGGGCACCTGCGATGAAATACGCGATGCCCTCAAGGAAGCCGGTTTCGAGGTGAAGGACACCAAGGACGGCTGTGTTTGGAAACTAAATAAATAAGGAGTTATTTCGGCTCTTCTGCCGTCAGTTTGTCAACGGCCCCTGATTGTGGGTCGAGAGTAAGACGGGTAGTGAAGCGCTTGTTGAACAAGTCACCGCTGAGCAGTTCCACTTTTCCGAACTGTCCGGCGGTGGTTTCGTATTCAGCCACCTTGTTGTTTCCCTCGGCAATGGTCACTCTCATCTTGCTTGGCACATTTACAAACAATCCGTTGCCTTTTTCCTTGGCAGCCTGCTCGGCTTTTTCTTTTGCTTTTTGTGCCTTCTCGTCAATGAAATCTGTCTTTGGCAGAGTCTTCAAGTCCTTAATATATATATAATAAGGTGCACCAGCCATATCGTCGCTGTCGAGTAGTCCGAGTTTTGCCGACATCCTGAATAGCACCTGCTTCTCTATCTCCTTGTCGGGAGTGATGGTGAATACAGTCTCGGTGGTGTCCTTGCTTATTGTTCCCACAAACATTCCCGACAATGCCTTGTCTTGCTGGTCGAGACTATTGAGCATAATGCGCAGTTGTTCTCCATCCTTGGGCATGAAGTCAGCCTCTCCCTTAGTCAGAGAGTTGCGGCTTTCGCGAATGTCGTAAATCTCAGTAGCTGTCAGTTCCGCCATCTTGGTCACACTTCCCGCTGCAAGAATTTCTTGGCTTAGCAAACTGCGAGGATCTTTTATTTCAGGTTTCGCTGCCGGTTTGAAGGGTTGGGGCAGAGGCTTTTCCGCTGGTGCGTCGGTATTTACAGCCAGCAGACGTCCGTCGTCAGCCAGTCGCACATTGCATGCAGATGTCTTTGAGTTAACCTTCAAAGCATAAGCCTTCTGTTTGTCAGCCTCTCCGTATGAGAAGATGTCAGTGCCAATAATCCTGTAAGTGCTGTAACTGTTCTCGTTCACATCGGATATTCGTAGATATTTGTCGGCATATTTACAGAACTCTCCTGGTGTATAGGTGGTTTTCTCCACCTTTACTGCCACCTTTACACTTGTCTTTGGCAGATAATACACTATGCCCTCGGCAGTCATTCCTGGGTGATATTCCGTCACTTGTGTCTGAGCCGTTGCCGAAATGCCGGCCATAAGAAGTATTGCTAATACTGAATGTTTCATATCCTAAATCTATATATGTATTATTGTTTATTCTCTATGTCTTTTATTCTTCAAGTCTCTTGAAAGCCTTTGGCAGATAGTCGATAATATCACTTGCCATAAGACTCTCCTGTCCAAGCTCTTCTGCCGCCAAGTCGCCGGCCAGTCCGTGCAGATACATACCGAGCGCACAAGCCTCCGTCTGGTCATATCCTCTTGCCAACAGAGATGTGATGATTCCCGTGAGCACATCGCCGCTTCCAGCAGTAGCCATACCCGCATTTCCTGTAGGACAGAAGAGAATATGTCCGTTAGGCAGGCAGAGTGCAGAATAATGTCCTTTCACGATTACGTATCCCTGAAGTCTTTCTGCCAAGTCGAGAGCCTTCGACAGTCTTTCGTATGAGTCGCTGCATCCACCCTGCAGACGGTCGAACTCCTTGGGGTGGGGAGTCAGTATGATGCCCTTGGGCAACTGTTGCAGCCAAGCCCTGCGGTTGGACAGGATGTTTATGGCATCTGCATCCACCACTATCGGGCATTGTGTCCTTCTCAGTTGGGCTATCAATGCAATTGCTGTGGCGTCGCTCTGTCCAAGTCCCGGACCAATGCCTAATGCCTGATAGTCGGTGGTATCCACAGCCTCACCGAAAGCCGTTTCCTCGCCCACCATTATCACAGCCTCAGGCACAGCCACCTGCATCATCATCACGTTCTGGCGCGGGGTGTATGCAGTCACCTTTCCCGCACCGCTTCTCAGACAGGCCTTGGTGGCAAGCATTGCAGCTCCCGCCATACCATAACTTCCAGCTATGATGAGAGCGTGTCCCATCGTCCCCTTGTGGGCAAACGTCGGTCGCGGTTTAAGTATTCGCCTGATGTCACTCTCCTCGATGATGGTATAGTGGGCGTCGGTCTTTGCTATGCCTTCGCTGCTTATCCTTATGTCGAGTGTGCGCACCTCGCCAATGAACTCCTGGTTTTCGGCAAAGAGGAACGACAGTTTGGGTTGTTGCAGAGTGAGCGTGAGATCGGCCTTGATGATGTTGGCCCTCACGTTGTAAGCATTGTCCTCGGTCATGAGTCCTGATGGCACGTCGATGCTCACCACCTGGGCAGGCGATGCGTTGATATACTTCACCAATGAGGCAAATCCTCCGGCAAGAGGTTTGTTCAATCCAGAGCCAAACAGTCCGTCCACCACCAGTGTTGTCTTTTCGAGTATAGGTGGGTCAAACTCTTGGGTCACCATTGTCATCGAATGCACCTTCTTGCAGTCGGCAAGCCTTTGCCTGTTGGCGGCACAGTCGGGCGATAGATGACCGGAGATATTGAAGAGCCACACGTCAACCGTATAGTCCTTCTCGGCCAACATCCTTGCCACCGCCAGTGCGTCGCCGCCGTTATTGCCAGGTCCGGCAAACACGACAACGGGTGTTAAGTTGTCCCATTTTGAGGCAATGGCATGGGTTAGTGCCCTTGCCGCACGTTCCATGAGGTCGATAGATTTTATCGGCTCATTTTCTATAGTAAACTTGTCCAATTCGTGTATTTGGACGCTTGTAAATATCTTCATACGTGCAAAAATACAAAATTTATATTAATAGATGATGCTTTTTTCCATTTTTTTTAGTAATTTTGCGACAAAATTTGTGAAATAGCAAGAAAATGGCAACAAAAGAGGTAAAAATCAAGGATAAGACGTTCATAACGTCTATACCAGAGGAAGCGATTCTCAAGCGTGTCAGAGAGGTGGCAGAAAGCATCAGTCGCGACTATGCCGACAAGAATCCGCTCTTCCTCGCAGTGCTCAACGGTTCGTTTGTTTTTGCCGCCGACCTTCTTCGCGGCATGACCGTACCATGTGAGATTTCGTTCGTCAAACTGGCCAGTTATCAAGGCACAATGTCCACGGGCAATGTAAAGGAAGTGCTTGGCATCAACGAGGACTTGTCGGGCAGACATGTCATCATTGTCGAGGATATTGTAGAGACTGGTACAACGATGAAGCGCATGATAGAGTCGCTTGGCACTCGCAATCCCGCTTCGGTGGAGATATGTACGCTTCTCTTCAAGCCCGAGCGTCTCAAGGAAGAGCTCGACATCCGCTATGTGGCATTCGAGATTCCCAATGATTTCATCATCGGCTATGGTCTCGACTACGACCAGCAGGCACGAGGACTGAGGGACATTTATGTCTTGAAGAATTAAAAAATTAAAGAATTGAAATATTAAAGGATTAAAATATTTAAGTATTAAAGAGAGATGAAGAATATTGTAATTTTCGGTGCCCCTGGTTCAGGCAAGGGCACTCAGAGTGACTTATTGATTAAGAAGTATGGCTTCGAGCATATCTCAACAGGCGATGTGCTTCGTAGCGAAATCAAAAACGGAACAGAACTTGGCAAGACCGCCAAGTCGTTTATCGACAAGGGACAGCTCATCCCCGACGAGCTTATGATCGACATCCTTGCCAAAGTATATGACAGCTTCGGCAAAGACCATAAGGGAGTTATCTTCGACGGATTTCCCCGCACCATTCCCCAAGCTGAGGCATTGAAGAAGATGCTGGCAGAGCGCGGACACTGTGTGGCTGCCATGATCGAGCTTTATGCTCCCGAGGACATCCTTATGGCACGCCTTCTCAACCGTGGTAAGGAGCAGGGACGCAGCGACGACAATGAGGAGACCATCAACAAGCGTCTCGCTGTGTATAACACCCAGACTGCTCCCCTCATCGACTGGTATAAGGCCGAGGGCTTGCACCACTACGTGAAGAGCTATGGAGTGCTTGAGGAAATCTTTGCCGACGTATGCAAGGTGATTGATTCGCTTTAATAATTCATTACCCAATACCGTCCTCCATTGACA
>CALZMK010000129.1 GCA_945788545.1 uncultured Prevotella sp. | reverse complement strand
GCTCCACTCCGCGATGTTATTTCTCATTTGCGGGTGCAAAGGTACTGCGAAATTTTGAAATAACCAAATATTTCGCCAACTTTTTTGCAAAAATCGCCTATTTTAGATAAAAATTACTCTTTTTCTAACATTTTTGCTCTTTTTTCTTGCTCGTTTGAGAGAAAATGTCTATATTTGCACACGATAAACGAATGTGCAATATATAAACATTGAAGAGGACACAATAATGTCAATATCAAAAACAAGACAGAAGCTGGTTGATGTAGCACGTCAACTCTTCGCAAAAAACGGACTCGAGAACACTACGATGAACGATATCGCAGTGCAGTCGGGTAAGGGCAGACGTACGCTCTACACCTATTTCAAAAGCAAGGAAGAGGTGTATCACGCCGTGATTGCATCGGAGCTCGAACTGCTCTCAGACAAGCTCGACGAGGTGGCTATGCGCAAAATCCGTCCTCAGGACAAAATCATCGAACTCATCTACACGCATCTCAGCATGATTAAGGAAGTTGTGGTGAGAAACGGCAACTTGCGTGCCGAGTTCTTCCGAAACATCTGGATGGTGGAGAAGGTGAGGAAGAATTTCGACGAGGATGAAATCGACCTGTTCCGAAAGGTGTATGCCGAGGGAAAACTGCAGGGAGAGTTTGATATCGACAATATCGACCTTGTGGCCGACATCACTCACTATTGTATCAAGGGACTCGAAGTGCCGTATATCTATGGACGACTCGGACATGGAATGACCGAAGAGATGAGCAAACCGCTTGTCGCAAAGGTCGTGTATGGAGCCTTGGGTAAGGTGAGAAGGTGAGTCGCTTCGCGAAATTAAAGAATTAAAAAATTAAAGAGTTAAATACATATACACATTATTAATAATATAATAAGAAAGAAAATGGGATTATTAACAGGTAAGACAGCACTTATTACTGGTGCTGCTCGTGGTATCGGTAAGGCCGTTGCCATGAAATTTGCTCAGGAAGGAGCTAACATCGCATTCACCGACCTCGTACTCAACGACGATATGGCTGCCGGACTGGAAGCTACTCGCAAGGAAATCGAGGCTGTGGGAGTAAAGTGCAAGGCATATGCCGGAAATGCTGCCGACTTCGCCGAGACTGAGGCTGTGGTTAAGCAGATCAAGGAGGACTTCGGTTCTATCGACGTGCTCGTCAACAATGCCGGTATCACCAAGGACGGACTCATGCTCCGCATGACCGAGCAGCAGTGGGATGCTGTGCTCAACGTCAACCTTAAGTCGGCGTTCAACTTCATCCACGCTTGCGCTCCCATCATGCTTCGTCAGCGTGGCGGTTCAATCATCAACATGTCGAGTGTTGTAGGTGTTCACGGTAATGCCGGACAGTGCAACTACTCTGCATCTAAGGCTGGTATGATTGGTTTGGCTAAGTCTATCGCGCAGGAGCTCGGTCCTAAGGGTGTGCGCGCCAATGCTGTGGCTCCAGGATTCATCGAGACTGCAATGACTGCACAGTTGCCCGAGGAAATCCGTCAGGACTGGATGAAGAAGATTCCTCTTCGCCGTGGCGGACAGGTGGAGGACATCGCCAACGTATGTCTCTTCCTCGCAAGTGATATGTCAAGCTATGTCAGCGGTCAGGTTATCCAGATCGATGGCGGCATGAACATGTAGGTCTTTATTAAGAATTTAAAAATTAAAATATTAAAATATTAAAGAATTATAGCTCGATGAAGGTAATCTATGAGGATAACCATGTCATCGTGGTGAACAAGGACAGCGGAGAGATCGTTCAGGGCGACAAGACTGGCGACGCTCCGCTCTCCGACACCGTCAAGGAATACATCAGGGTGAAATACAACAAGCCCGGGAATGTGTTCCTTGGCGTCGTTCATCGTCTTGACCGTCCTGTGAGTGGACTCGTGGTGTTCGCACGCACATCGAAGGCACTCAGCCGACTATGCGACATGTTTCGCAAGGGTGAAGTGCACAAGACGTATTGGGCTGTGGTGGCCAATCGTCCGTCTGCCGACGAGGGAACACTTGAGCATTGGCTTGTACGCAACGAGCGACAGAACAAGTCGTATGCCTACGACCACGAGGTGAAGGACTCCAAAAAGGCTGTGCTCAAGTATCGTGTCATAGGGCGAAGCGAGAGATATTGGCTTGTGGAAGTGAATCTTCTCACTGGTCGCCATCATCAAATCCGATGTCAGTTGGCTGCTATGGGCTGTCCTATCAAGGGCGACCTGAAATATGGCGCACGACGAAGCAATCCAGACGGAAGCATTTCGCTAATGTCGCATCGGGTGGAGTTTGAGCATCCTGTCAGTCATCTGCCGATTGCTCTTGAGGTTGATGGTTTCCAGTCGTTCTGCTTCGCTCCTCTGTAATTAGCGTCAAGTCTCTGTCATCAGACTTCAAGTCTCTGTAAAAAGTTTCAAATCTCTGTTATCATAAATTCATCGCTTGTTTTGCCAGCGCAATCTCTTTCTGTATGAAAAAGTTTCTATGGTGGACCTTGGGGATACTGCTTACTCCCGTCCTGCTGTTTCTGATATTGATAGCATTGCTCTATCTGCCTCCGGTGCAAAACTTTTTAGTGCATCGGGTGGCCGACTATATGTCGGAAACAACAGGTGCGACGGTCAGTGTTGACCGTGTGTCGCTCCGTTTTCCCCTCGACCTGAGTATTCACGACGCTCTTTTCATACAGCCCAACGACTCGCTGCCGCAGGTGAGCGACACTATTGCCAACGTGAGCAACATTGTTGCTGATGTAAAACTGTGGCCGCTCGTGAAAGGTAAAGTTGTTGTTGAGGATTTCGAAATCAACAACGCCCGTGTCAATACTGCTTCCCTCATTCCGAGTGCAAGGATAAAAGGTTCTGTCGGCCAGTTGAAGGCTGATTGTCTTGCTGATTTTGCGCCCGACTCTTCGGCCGATTCCCACGAGATGATTGTGAAAATTGGAGAGATTAGTCTGTCGAAGTCTCGTCTCGACATTGTCCTTAGCGACACTGTTCCGCCCGACACATCATCGGCTCCGGTCAACTGTCTTGTAAGCGTGAAGGCTGTTGACATCTCCGACACTGGCGTCACTCTCCACATGCCCAACGACACTCTCCAGATGTATGCCTACTTGGGCAAAGCCAAGATTGCTGATGGCGAGTTCGACCTTGCCCGCGAGAGATACTCGGTGGGAAGCTTGCGCCTCACCGACGGTAAGTTGAATTATGACAATGTCTTCCAACCACAACTTAAGGGATTTGACTGTAATCATGTGGCTCTCAGTGATATACGTCTGTCAATAGACTCTATCTTATACTGCAATCCCGATGCTCGATTGAAGATTGTGGAATGTAGTATGAAGGAGAAGAGCGGCATTGTGTTGAGCAGTCTCAGTGGAGGAGTATCGCTCGACTCGGTCAAGGTGAGTCTGCCTCGGATGACGCTCACCACTCCCGACTCCAATGTCGATTTGGAGTGTGATATGGACTTGAATGCCTTCGACGAGAAGAATCCCGGAAAGGTGTATCTGCGACTGTTGGCGGATATAGGCAAACAGGATGTCATGCGCTTTGCAGGCAACATGCCGCAACAGTTCATTCGCAATTATCCCAATCGCCCGATTTCGGTGCGCCTCTCGCTCAACGGCAATATGAAGCACGCCCGCATAAGCGGATTCGACGTCAGTCTGCCCACTGCATTCAAGTTGAATGCCGAGGGATATGCAGTCAATCCCACCGACATCAACAACATGAAGGCTGAGATGAGATTGCGTGCCAATACGTATAACATAGGTTTCCTCACGGCTCTCGCTCCGATGCCGTCCAATATACGTATTCCTTCTGGCATCTCGATGACTGCCCATGCCAAGGCCGACCGTCAAGTGTATTCGGCTGAAATGCGAATAACAGAGGGTAGGGGAACGCTTACTGCCAAGGGAAGATATAACAATCGTTCGGCTGCATATTCGGCTGTCGCGAAGATTAATAATGTCAATGTGCGCCATTTCATGCCACGGGATTCCATTGGTGTCGTCAACTGCCAACTCACTGTTGACGGACGAGGATTCAATCCTCTCAATCGTAGCACACGAATCAATGCAGATGCAAAACTGCAAAGTGCATCATACGGGCATATCAATCTCAAGAACACCAATCTCACGGCTCGTCTTAGCGACGGAGTGGGGCATGTGGTGCTCGCCAGTGATAACGAGATGCTCGACGGAACGATTTCGCTCGACGCCCTTATGTCGAAAAAACGTGTGGCTGCCACACTTGCTGCCGACGTGAGATGGGCTGACCTCTATGCGATGCGTCTTGTAGAGAAGCCTTTCGTAACCTCGATGTGCGCGCATATGGATATCAACTCCGACATCAAGCAGACGCATAGCTTGCAGGCTTTGGTCAACGACCTCACTCTGCGTACCGACAAGAAGACTTATCGCCCAAAGGATTTCTCGCTTGATCTCTCAACATCGCCCGACACTACATGGGCTAAGGCTTCGAGCGGTAATCTACAACTGGATTTCAGCGCCCGTGGCGGATATGAAAAACTGCTTGAACAGTTTGACCGTCTGATGGCTAAGGTGGATGAGCAGAAAAGGGAAAAGGTGATCAACGAGGAGGAGTTGCGCGCCCTGCTGCCCACATTGCGACTAAAAATTGAGAGCGGCAACGACAATCCAGTTGCCAACATATTGAGATACAACGGGTTTGACTTCAGGGAAATGTCGGTTGGCTTCCGCTCCTCACCCGAGAAGGGAATGGGCGGACGAGGACATATATATAAGATGACTGTTGACAGTATTCCTATCGACACCATACGATTCTTCATACGTCAGGATTCAACGCGCGTCAATTTCCGACTGCTTGCGCAAAACAACAAGCGTAATCCGCAACTCGTCTTCAAGTCGATTGTTAATGGTTATCTCGACGGAAACAAAGTGGGAGCCGACGCTCAGTTCTACGATAAGTATGATAAAAAGGGACTCGATATGGGTGTGATGGCCGAGATGCTCGACAGTGGCATCAATGTGCATCTCACTCCCTACGAACCGCTCATCGGATATAAGAAATTCCGTCTCAACGACGACAACTTCGTATTCCTTGGACGCGACAACAGGCTTGGAGCCAAGGTTGACCTTATTGCCGACGACGGCACTGGTGTGAAGGTGTATAGTAATGATGCTGACTCGACAATGCTTCAGGATCTCACTGTCAGCATCAACCGTCTCAATCTCGAACAAGTTACTTCGGTAGTGCCTTTCATGCCGTTGATATCGGGCATGATGAATGGAGACTTCCACTTGATGCAGGATGCCAACAGACAGATTTCGGTTGTCTCCGACATGCAAGTGGGCAATCTTGCCTATGAGCGAATGCCGATGGGTAATCTCGGCAGCGAGTTTGTTTATCTGCAGGATGGAGAAGACCGTCATAGGGTAGAGGCGAGAATCTCGCGCAATGACGATGAGATTGG
>CALZMK010000128.1 GCA_945788545.1 uncultured Prevotella sp. | reverse complement strand
CTAATCTTGGCTTCTGGCAGATTAACGAATAGCGATCGTATATCAGAGAATACACCAGTGTAGGTGGCGGGGTTAGAACGTGGTGTTCTTCCCAATGGACTCTGATCCACATCCACAATTTTGTCAATATTCTCAATGCCTTCTATTGAGTCATATTCTAAGGGTTCTTTTAGCGAGCGATAAAAATGCTTGCTGAGTATAGGTTGGAGTGTTTCGTTGATAAGGGTAGATTTACCAGAACCGCTGACTCCTGTAACGACTATCAGTTTGCCCAAAGGAAAATCCACATCAATATTTTTGAGGTTGTTACCCTTTGCCCCATGTATTCGTATGAACTTTCCATTACCTTTTCTGCGTTTTTGGGGAATATCAATATTCATCTCACCATTAAGATACATACTTGTTATGGTATGTTGCTTGAGCATCTCCTTGGGAGTACCTTGAAATACGACCTCTCCTCCCTTGCGTCCAGCCTTTGGACCTATGTCAACAATAAAGTCGGCAGCCAGCATCATGTCTTTGTCATGTTCCACGACTATTACCGTATTTCCAATGTCCCTCAGCTCCTTCAGCGATTTGATTAGCCTTTCGTTATCTCTCTGATGCAGACCGATACTGGGTTCATCGAGGATGTAGAGGACATTGACAAGTTGTGACCCGATCTGTGTAGCCAAACGAATTCTTTGACTTTCTCCACCCGATAGACTTGCCGACTGACGGTTGAGCGATAGATAATCCAATCCCACCTCTAGTAAAAAATCAAGACGTGTCTTAATCTCCTTTATGATTTCGGTAGCTATAGCCCTTTGCTGTGAGTCGAGATGCTCCATTGCCTCATCAATCCATGCTCTCAGTTCGCTAATATCCATGTTCGCCAACTCCGCGATATTTTTGTCCCATATCCTATACGACAGAGCCTCACGGTTGAGTCTGTTACCATGACATTCATTACATATTTTCATAGCAGTAAACTGCTCCGACCATTTCTGAGCGTTTGCAGAGTCATCATTCTCCATGACATTGCGCAAGTATTTTATCACACCATCGTATGTCGAGAAGAAATCAGATGAAGTTCCTACAAGATCCTTACTGATTTTCACCGAACTAAGCGAACCGTACATCACCTCATTCATTGCCTCGTCAGAGAGTTCCTCGACAGGAGTTTTCAAGTCGAAACCATATTGCTTCAAGACGGCATCAATCTGCCAAAATATCATTTGGTTTTTATATTTTCCCAATGGGGTGATAGCACCATTGTAAATACTTATCTCACGATGTGGAATGACCTTGTCCATGTCGATTTCGTTTACCACTCCAAGTCCCTTGCATTTGGGACAAGCCCCCTGTGGCGAGTTAAACGAAAAGTTGTTGGGAGCCGGATCACTGTAAGCCATGCCCGTAGTTGGGCACATCAACCGCTTAGAGAAATACTTTGCCTCATTTGAGTCGTTATCAAGAATCATGATAAGTCCATCACCTACTTTCATCGCCGTGGCAACGCTTTTTTTCAGTCGGCTGTCATCTTGGTTTTCCTTGACTGCCATCTTATCTACAACGACCTCAATGTCATGATTCTTATATCGGTCAAGTTTCATGCCTTCCGTAATCTCTTTCAATCCTCCGTCAACACGCACATATAGATAGCCTTTACGTCTTAGACTTTCAAACAATTCTCTATAATGTCCCTTCCTGCTTCTTACCACGGGTGCTAGAACCAGAATCTTTCTACCTGAGTAGTCACGATGAATCATTTCCACAACCTTTTCCTCAGTGTATTTCACCATCTCCTCACCAGTGGCATAACTGTAAGCCCTGCCAGCACGGGCAAAGAGCAGACGTAGGAAGTCATAAATTTCAGTAGTAGTGCCCACTGTGGAACGTGGATTCCTGTTGGTTGTCTTCTGTTCAATACTGATTACAGGGCTCAATCCCGTTATTTTGTCCACGTCAGGTCGTTCCATTCCACCAAGGAAATTCCTTGCATAGGCAGAGAATGTCTCGATATATCTTCTCTGTCCCTCTGCATATATAGTGTCGAATGCAAGTGACGACTTACCAGAGCCCGACAATCCAGTTATAACCGTCAGACTATCCCTTGGTATTTGCACATCAATATCCTTAAGGTTGTGTACTCTTGCACCCCAGACATTGATGAAGTCCCCGTCCTTATTATCTTTAATATTGCTCATTTTCAATGTATGTTCTTAATATGTTAACATCCTTTTTTATATTATATTCCCGTCCGTCGGCTCCTTTTGCCTTAACGAGAACAAAATATGTACCATCCTTCACGGGTTTTCCGTGTGATGTACCATCCCATCCCTCGTTGATGTTTGTCCAGTCGAATAATTTCTGTCCCCATCGGTTGAAGATATAAGCATGAAACTCCACGATACTCCTGTGATTGGATTTTGCCTTGTATATGTCGTTCACTCCATCACCATTTGGTGAGAAGGCATTGGGCATTTCCAGCATACTCGTACTAATGGTGACAGAAATGCTTCCCGCCAGTTCAGGTTCAGTATTTTCCATGTAGGTGGCATATAGTGACACGTTAAACGTGCCAGATTCGACGAAAGTATATGAAGTACTTTCCTCGTATCTTGTTACAAACGGGGTTTGTTCACCTTCTCTTGTAAACCTCCATTCCAGAGCGGGAAGTTCCCCTTCGGGCATGTCAGTCATCGTTGCCTTAAACTCCACCTCTAATGGTGCCTGTGCGTCGGATATTGCATCCGTCGTTTCAATCTGTTCCCCATTGGCGTCAGTATAGACTGCAGTAGGGAATATCTCTGCAATAGCGCAATTATTTGCGAAAATGCACAAAAAAAGTAAAAATAACTGTTTAAAATCCATTATTATTCAAATATTTCGTGCAAAATTAGTGAAAATAGTTGATTTACCCACTTTTTTTTAGTAATTTTGTTGCCGATATTTAAAAATATACGAATATGAAACGACTTTTAAGATATTTTTTGGCACTTTTGGTGCTTTTTGGTACTTGCGACAGTCTCCTTGCACAGACCAAGTCAAACATTCGCGAGATGCATAAGGTCAAGAAGAAAGAGACGATATTTGGTATAGCCCGTGACAACGGACTAACCATACAGGAACTCATCAATGCCAATCCCGAGATGAACACTCCTGGATATGAACTCAAGAAGGGCGACTTTATTGTCATCCCCTATCCAAAGACCAAAGTTGAACCCGCAGTTAAGGTTACTCCTGTGCAGCCAGTGGAGAATAAGTCCTCAATTCGTTTAGGAGTGATGTTGCCACTTCATAATGAGAATGGCGACGGACGACGAATGGTGGAATACTATCGTGGTGTGTTGATGGCAGTGGATAGTCTTAAGCAGACAGGTCTGTCGGTGGATGTATTTGCATGGAATGTGTCCGAAGAAGCAAATATCACCAAGTTTCTCAATGACAAAAACGCCTCCACCTGTGACATTATCATCGGTCCGTTGTATTCCAAGCAAGTCGCTCCATTGGCGTCCTTTGCCTCCAAGCACGATATCAAGGTGTTGATACCCTTCTCGATCAATGCTCCAGAGTTGTTCACCAACTCCAACCTTTTTCAAGTATATCAGTCGCCCACTGACATCAACGAGGCGACAATAGATAAGTTTCTCCAGCGTTTTGCCGGATATAACACTGTCATCATCGACTGCAATGACACAACCAGTAAGAAAGGCATTTTTACGATGGGGCTGCGTCGCAGGATGGAGACAATGGGTCGTGAGTATAATATCACGAACTTAAAGTCGAGCGAGGCATATTTTGCCAAGGCATTCAGTAAAAATAAGCCCAATGTAGTCATTCTCAACACAGGTCGTTCACCTGAGTTGAATCTTGCTTTTGCCAAGCTCAACAATTATTCGGTCAACAATCCTGGTGTTGATATCACCATGTTCGGATATACCGAGTGGATGATGTACACCAAATATGATATAGATAACTATTATAAATATAATGTATATATTCCGGCTACATACTATCTAAATCCACTATCGTCGGCCACCGACAGGATAATGACTAAGTACCGCTGGAATTTCCATGCAGATATGATGCAGGCTTTGCCGCGCTTTGCCGTAACGGGTTTCGATCATGCTATGTTTTTCCTTAAGGGATACTACAAGCAAGGTAAGAAATTTACTGGTGCTCCCGGCACTGTAGGTTACATACCTGTGCAGACCCCCCTTAAGTTTGAGAAGATAGCAAATGGTGGATATCGCAATACTTCATTTTTGTTTGTGCATTATAAACCCACACATCAGATAGAAACAATTAATTATTAGACCAATGCGCAGGATAATATCATTTACGTTCGTATTCCTCTTCATGTCTTCTGTGATTAGGGCCCAGATAGGCGACCATCGCAATGAGTTAGCCATTGGTTTTAATGGTGGATATGTCATGAGCAATGTGGGCTTTACTCCATCCGTCACTCAGAAGATGCATGGTGGACTAACGGGCGGTTTCACTGTCCGCTATACATGTGAAAAGTATTTCAAGAGCATCTGTGCCATTGTTGGTGAGGTAAATATCTCTCAAATGGGTTGGAAAGAAGATATCCGCACGGCAGACGATAAGCCTGTGATTAATTCCGTGACCAATGTGGCTGAAGAATATGAGCGCCAGCTCACCTATGTCCAGGTGCCGTTGATGGCGCGCCTTGGATGGGGTAGGGAGCGTAAGGGATTCCAGGCCTTTTTCCAATTAGGCCCTCAGGTAGGCATGTATATAGGAGATAAGAAGAAGAGCAACTTCGACTATGACTCCCGCAATGTCAATGACCGCATAGGTGCATTGCGTGATGCCGTGATGGATACCCTTGATGTCCAACGTAAATTTGATTATGGTATTACAGCTGGTTTCGGTCTTGAATACAGCAATCCCAAGTTAGGTCATTTTATTATCGAGGGCCGTTATTACTATGGTCTTGGCGATATTTACAAGAACAGTAAGAGTGACTACTTTGGCCGTAGCAACAACAGTGGCATATTTGTCAAGTTGACCTATCTATGGGATGTGGTGAAGAGTAAAAATAAGAATATAAAATAGTATTAATCGAATAAAAAAGTTAGTTATGTTTGAAGGACAACCCAAAGGACTTTGGACGTTGGCATTAGCCAACACAGGCGAACGATTCGGCTATTATACAATGTTGGCCGTCTTTGCCCTCTTTTTAGGTGAGAATTTCGGTTTCGCAGCCGGTACAGCTTCCGAGATTTACACATGGTTTTTGACCCTTGTTTATTTCCTTCCGCTTTTTGGCGGTATGGCAGCCGACAAGTGGGGTTATTCGCGTATGGTAGTGATAGGAATATTTATTATGTTCCTTGGCTATCTGTTGTTGTCTGTGCCTCTCGGTGGCGGTACAATGGCAGTAGCTGCCATGGGTTCCGCTCTTCTTCTTGTCAGTCTTGGTACTGGTCTTTTCAAGGGCAATCTCCAGGTGATGGTGGGCGACCTATACAACGAGGATCAGTATGCC
>CALZMK010000127.1 GCA_945788545.1 uncultured Prevotella sp. | reverse complement strand
ATACTCATTCTTGCTAAATCTAACATTTAAAATATTGTGACCATATTTCTTCATGTTTATTATTGCAGACTCCATTTCCACTTCTTCAAGCAATTTCTGTATCTTGGGATTGTTGCCATAATACATTTTAGCTTTGCGCATAAAGCGCTCTACAGTTGCCTTACTCTTGGCAATGTCCTTGCCCGATTTAAAGTCAACAAGTGCCTCCTCCAAATTGTCGAAGATTTCTTGTAGTTCCTCACTTGCTTCTGGAGTAATGTTTTCACCACAATGCGGACACTTGTCGGTGAGTTGAGGCACACTACCTCCACAGAACGGACACGCCTTGCCTTTCTGCTTACGCACAGCAGCATCGGTCTGCTGGTCTATTTTCTGTACTTCGGCATCAAGATAGAGGTCTATCTCATCGCGGTCGAGTCCCATCTTCTCTGCCTTGTTCAAAATCACTTGGCGTTCCTTGTCAGTCAGTACGCCGTCAGTTAAATACTGTTGGATAAGAGCATTCAGCTCCTCAGGAATTAAATTGTTTGCCATAATAGAAATAATTTTTGAATTAATGATGTAACTTTATCTGAATTATTCATTTTCTGAGGAAATTATGGAGTGGCATTTTACACTTACATTCCAGGCATAGGCGGCATCTGTGGCGCACTGCCTTGGAACAATGGAGTGAGTTCCATCACCTCACCTGCCATTTGCCACTGCGGCATACCCTGCTTCCAAACGTATGACTGCTGGGTAAGCTGGCCTTGCCGAACGAGCTGCTGCAACTGATTCCAGTCACAAGGACCAACCTGCTGCCCGTTGACACCCACCATATAACTCATCTGTGGCGCAGCCCCTGGCATTGGAGGCATACCACCCATCCCAGGCATGGGTGGCACTCCAGCAATTTGCGGAGCGAACATACCGCCTTGTGCCTTTGCCTGAGCGGTCTGCACGCCAGCATTGAGGTTTGCCTGGTGCGCGCCGAGGAAATTGGTCTCTGTCTGCAGGCGCGAGGCACGCTGCAACTCTTCACGCTGAATGCGCATCGTCTCGCGCTGATGCTCCAACTGCATGCGTTGCATCTCCTCTTGTCCGCCAAAGTTCATCTCTTGTTGACGTTTCCAAGCATCAATATTAAGACTGGAGCGCGCCTGTAGAGAATCTTTCTCAAGGTCGGTAGTCACAGCCTTCAGTTCACGGTAACCTCTACTTTGGTTGTCAACTGCGATATTTGTAACGTCAATGCTTCGCACATTGACGCCGAAAAGCCGTTCCACTTGTGGAGTGACGTAGTTCTGAACAAGCTCACTTATCTCCACAATCTTGCTTTCCAGTTTCAGAACGGGGATTTGATGGTCGGCAGGTGCATTGGTCACCACGCCCTTGACAAATTTGGTTACCTGTCCCTTTAGCTTCTGCTGGAAAACATCATCGTAGACGTTCTGCGTCTTGTTGATACTGTTGAACAAGGCAAGGTCGTTCACGCCATATACCAATGAAACTTCTACCGCCACAGGCACGGCAAAGTTCTCAAAGCGGGGGTCAAACACGTCAAAGTAAGGTATTCTAAACTTGACCTGACTGCCCTTTGCGATGTTGGCAAGGTCGCTTTGCTGACCTTGCAGCACGTTCTGCCTGGTCCTCTTGTCACGCTCGCGCAAATCGCCCATAGCTTCTCGGCGAGCAGATTCCCTTGCCAAGCGTTCCTTCTCCTCAACTTCTTTCTTTGAACTGAATCCAAATATCTTCATCGTTCTGAGTCTTTTTATGATTATCATTTATTGGTTACTGCCTCCGGGCATGGGAGGTGGCATTTGTGGCATAGCTGGTGGCATCAGCGGATTGTTCCACTGCATCTGGTTCAACTGGTCGAGGAATGGATTCTGCGGTGCGGCCTGCTGTTGCAGTGCTTGTGGCATCGGCGGGGCAACAGCCGCTTTCAGCTCGTTAACGATTACCAGATAGGTCTTTCCCGATTCAGGGAAGTCCACCATCTTCTCCACCTTGACGTTGGGATTCTCCGTACTCAGGAATTCCAGCAGGTGCTGACCTGTTGGCAACTCTGTCTTAGTTACTTGTCCGGCCTTTAGCTGAATGTCAACGAACTCACCGTCGCATTGCATGAAGCAGTCGGCATCTACACGCACCGTCACGTTAGCCACGCCAGAGTTTGGTTTCTGCTCTGGCTGCTCAGGCTTTTGTGGTGCCGCATTCTGTAGGAATGAAAAATCTACTGGCATATCATTTTGTTTTATTTGTTAGCGAATCTTTAGTTTCTGAATCTCGCGCTGAAGCTCAACGGTCTTCTCTATGTAGTGAGCCTCATTTTCCATCATGGCCGCAGCCTTCATCACAGGCTTGAAAATGTTCTCATTGAAGTCTTGATTGAACTTCTGGAACTGGTCATCCTTCCAGATGTTTCCTATTGACTCCGTTTGCTTCTTGACCTGTTGGGTTATCTGGAGTATTTGCTGCTGTGCTTTCTGAAGATTCTTTCCGTAGTTCTGCACAGCTGAGATATTGGTCATTACACTGTTGTCTGCCATAAATGTATTGTTTTAGAGGTTTATACTTATTAAATAGTGTCCTTGTCTGGCATCTGATAGGGCGTGAAGAGCACGGGGTCGTCACCTTCTGGATAGTAATAGGCGCGCAGGCGTTCCTCTTCGTCGCTGAGTGTTTCTACATCTATTTCCTTGCTGAAACGCATGGGCTGCAGGAACTTGTTCTCTGAGCGCAGGATGATCTTATAGCGGAACTTGTCGGTGTCGTTCACATCATACTCGCCCTGAAAAAGGATATTGGCAGGCTTGTCAACGAGCAGCACCGTATGAACGCCCTGCAACGGCCCTTCGTCTAAAATATAGGAGAGCGCTTTGAGATAGGTCATCCTGTCAGCAATGCTCGTCTCTTCTGCATCAGCCTTTACTTCCATTTGTGGCGTTTCAGAGGTTGGCTCGTCCAGTTCCAACATCCTTTGCAGCTGTTGCTTTTGCTCTTCGGTCAACTCCGGAATCACCGCACTCTCATCCATCTCTAAGTCCGGCAGAGGTTCAAATGAGTCAAAGTCGAAGTCTTCATCCGTGTCCTCCCAATCATTTCCGCCTGAAGACAGACCCCGAAGCGAGAGATTACGTTTCATCTCGATAAACCGTTCCTGACCGATAATAGCCAGAATGGTGGGGCGAGCAGTACTGTTGGCGATTTCATCTACAAGGTCATGCAATACGCCACCACTCTGCTGTCGAGGAATCAGTTTGCAGAAACCTTTTGCGCTCCAGTCCGCGAGGAGAGATTTATACTTGCTATTCTGCTGAACCAGACAATCTATCACCAAGAACTGGCAGTCAATGTCTTTCTGCTGATACGACAGCATAAGCGACGCCAAGACATTCATGGCAACACTTGCCGCTTGCTCTTCCTTGTTGGTACCAAAAACAAGCACGTTTTCCGTAAAGTCTTTTCGAAGCGGCAGTGTAGTGGCGCCAGCATTGATGCCAATGTTCCGGCCGACAAGAGCTATTGGGCAATCGTAATCGTTCTCTGCTATTGTATCTTTATTCTGCTCCAGATAATAGAGCGAAGAGCCACAGAAATAGTGCTCGCCGTTGCCTGGAACCGCGCTCGCCTTCGTTTGTGCTGCCTGTATGGCGTCAACCAGTTCCTCATTGGTGGCGTAGAAGGTCTGTACCTGACTCTGGAAAGTCTTTTTGTGATAGTAGCAAGCCATGCCCGTCATTTGGCGGCTGGTCATGTCACTGCTGTTCTCCACCAGCCTGTCGGAGTCAGTGGGGGCACTCATCAGGAGGAAGCACTCAGTCAGGTTCTTCAGTATTTGTCCAGAAATATCGGTCTCGTCAAGCTGCTGCGTGGCTAAAAGCATGTGGATGCCCTGACTTCGGCCTTGGGTGGCAATGATGTTCAGGATTTCCGCTATCTCCTGCTGTATCAGCCGCTCTGTATCATTGCTGGTATGGGCCTTGAACATCACCTGACATTCGTCTGCTACGAAGAGTATCTGAGGCAGTCGGCTATGTGGGTATTTCTTGTTATATCCGTCAATGTTGTTGACGCTTTCTTTTTGCCATAGCTTTACACGAAGCTTGTTCTCCTCTCGCAATTCGCGTAGCACTTCAAGCGTCATCTGGGGGTCGCTGTTGTCTACCAACACCGCCTTCGTGTGTTTGACGCCTCGGTAGCGATTGAACTCAACGCCCTTGAAGTCCATCAGGTAGAGCATCAGGTCTTCTGGCGAATATTTCAGGATGGCACTGCTGATGATGTTGTTCAAAAGGACTGATTTACCAGAACCCGACTGCCCAAGAATAAAAGCATGGATATAGTCGCCAGAATTGAAGCGGACAGTAACGAGATGCTTGTCGTTGACATCCAATCCCACGGTGACGCTTATTTCAGATGTAACAGACTCGTATGGCGTGGATTCAAGCTGATGGAAGTCCTGCTTCAAAGCTGATGGCCGGGCATTCTTCTTGGCCGCCTCCACCACATTATTGATATATGCAGCCCAAGTATTGGCTTCTGTTGGGTCGATGACGGCATCGTCAAGCGTCAGCTTAAAACGATTCAGTACGTCG
This sequence comes from uncultured Prevotella sp., assembly GCA_945788545.1. The sequence continues at coordinate 919 of CALZMK010000127.1, read as the reverse complement.
TCGTGACCGGAGTTGCTGAAATAGTAAGCACCGTCTTTGGGGAAAAGCAGCTCCATGTTCTTCAGCATCGCCTGTGCATCAAACGATGACGAAGCATGAGTTTCATCGTAGAAGTCGGCATTCATGTCCCAGCTCATCATGACATACACTCCAGCCCTGCTGCCAGCATCAACAATCTTTGCCAGCTTCTGAACAGTCTGCATCTTCACGTTGCGAGGGAAGTCGGTCAGGATAAAGAACTGATACTTCATACGGGCATCGCGACCCAGCGACTCGTTCAGTTCTATAAGCGAGCGCTTGCCTGCGCAGTTGATGGCAGACATGCGCTGAACGATGGAAGCGTATGCATCAGTTACCACAGCATCAAACACATCGGCATTGCCATCGAACAATATCCGTTCTTCACGTTCTCCCACCAAATATCTGTTCAGTCGGGAAAGGGTGTTGAAGGATTCGCCCGCTATTCCCCCGTTATACAACACGATTTCACAAAGGTTGGCAGGAACGGTAATGGCAATTCTCCATGCCAGTTTTTCCAACACGTGATTAACTTTGGTGCGAGTGGCTTCGCTGTTGTAGAGCATGCAGAATGCTTTCACCTCGCAGATGTCAACCAATGCGGGCAGCTCCATCTCGCCACCAGTAAGAGAACCAATGTAAAGACCCTCAAAGGGGAAGTGCTGTTCCTCGGAGTCATTGAGGATGAAATACCTCGAATTGGCAGAGGTCGCTTTGTTATTATCGTAATAGTTTGTCATAGGTTCTTTATATTTTCTGCTTTATCAGCCACACAGAGTGTGAGTCTTCTCGACATCCTTAGCCTGAAGGTCCTGGAACTACGTGTAAATGTAAGAATAAAAATCAGCTCACACCTGCATGTATATATAATGTTTGCTGACTCCACAGGTGGAGCGAGCAG
>CALZMK010000126.1 GCA_945788545.1 uncultured Prevotella sp. | reverse complement strand
TCCTCGGGCATCTCGGGAAGGGAGGCCGTTTCGAGTACGTCGATGACGAGCACCGAGTGATGGGCGGTAAGTGAGCGTCCGCTCTCGGTGATAAGGTTGGGATGGGGAAGGTCGTGCTTGTTGGCGGCATCCACGAAGGTATATATACAGTCGTTGACATACTCCTGGATGGAATAGTTGACAGAGCTCTCGCTACTGGGCGAGCGGGTGCCATCATAGTCAACACCGAGTCCGCCACCGCAGTCCACGAAATCCACGTTATATCCCATCTTATGCAGCTGCACATAGAACATCGAAGCCTCGCGCAATGCAGCCTGAATACGACGTATCTTGGTGATCTGACTACCGATGTGGAAATGTATCAGACGGAGGCAGTCGCGCATACCCTTCTTGTCGAGCAGTTCGAGGGCCTCAAGGAGTTCGGTACTGGTGAGTCCAAACTTACTTGCATCGCCACCGCTTTCCTCCCACTTGCCACTGCCCGAAGAGGCCAGTTTGATGCGGATACCGAGATTTGGCCTCACGTTGAGTTTCTTAGCCTCACGGGCAATCAGCTCCAGTTCATTTGGTTTCTCCACCACAATGAATATCCTCTTGCCCATCTTCTGAGCGAGAAGAGCGAGTTCGATGTAGCTCTGGTCCTTGTAGCCGTTGCAGATGATGAGCGAGTCGCTCTGACACTGAACGGCAATAACGGCATGAAGCTCAGGTTTGGATCCGGCCTCAAGACCGAGATTAAACTTGCGGCCATGGCTGATAATCTCCTCGACCACAGGTTGTATCTGATTGGTCTTAATCGGATAGATTATAAAGTTTTCAGCCTTGTATTCATATTCCTCGGCAGCCTTCTTGAAACAGCTGCTCGTCTTCTCGATACGATTGTCGAGAATATCGGGGAATCTCAAAAGCACGGGTGTAGTGACGTCACGAAGGGCTAATTCGTCCATCACTTCGCGGATGTCGATTTGGGTCTTGTTCTTACAAGGTGTGACATAGACATCACCTTCTTCATTAATACCAAAATAGGAGGTGCCCCAACCATTTATGTTGTAGAGCTCTTTCGAGTCTTCTATAGTCCACTTTTTCATTCTTGTCCGATAAGATCTAATATTTTATTTACTGATATTTGTATTTTCTCATAATTGTCCATTAAACTGACGTCGAGCACATGCTTGGCCTTGGAGTAGAATGGTTCGCGTTTTTCCAATTGCTCCTTGATGAAGGCTATCAGTTGCTCGGGTGTCTTGTTCTTGAGCAGCGGACGCTCGGTCTTGCCCATGAGCAGATGCTTGTAGAGCACCTCGGGGTCGGCCTTCAGATAAATCACGTCGCCCTGTCCGTTCATATAATCCATATTATCGAAGAAACAGGGAGTGCCTCCACCGCAACTGACGATGACATCTTCAAATTCGGCCACCTCGTGAAGCATGTTGCGCTCTATCAAGCGGAATCCCTCTTCACCTCGTTCGGCAAATATCTGAGCAACGGTTTTGCGCATACGGCTCTCGATATACCAGTCGAGGTCGTAGAACTGTAGTCCCATAGCCTTTGACAATGCCTTGCCCACGGTGGTCTTTCCGGCTCCCATGTAGCCAATGAGGATTATTCTTCTCATTTCTTCTTTACGGGGGTTGAATCTACAATATTCTTACATTCCTCGTAGGTCAGTTCGGCGGCTCTGTCGTGCATGTTCTTTGGCATGCGATAGTTGGTGCCGTCATACTGGATATATGGGCCATACCTACCGTTGAGCACCTCCATCTTGGGATCCTCGTCGAAGCTCTTGATATGACGTTGCTGTTCCTGCTGACGTTTACCGTTGATGAGTGCCATGGCATCTTCGAGGGTGAGGGTCAATGCGTCCATTTCCTTGGGGATGGAAACGTATTTCTTGTCGTGAAGGATATAGGGTCCGAAACGGCCTGCACCGACAGTCACGGTCTTTCCCTCGAATCTTCCAAGGTCGCGTGGGAGCTTGAACAGTTCCAAGGCCTCGTCGAGAGTGATACTCTCCATACTGAATTCCGAAGGCAACTGGGCAAACTTCGGTTTCTCCTTGTCCTCGGCATCACCTATCTGAACCACTGGTCCGAAGCGTCCGATTTTCACATATACCGGTTTGCCGCTCTTGGGGTCAACACCCAATTGGCGTTCTCCGGCCTTGTGCTCTGCCCTTATGTTCATCGTGTTCTCGACAACGGGTTCGAAGTCGCGATAGAAATCATGCATCATGTCGGTCCATTTCTCATTGCCCTCGGCTATCTCGTCAAACTTCTGCTCCACCTTGGCAGTGAAGTTATAGTCCATGATACCGGGGAAATACTGCAAGAGGAAATCATTCACCACAATACCAATGTCGGTAGGCATGAGTTTGCCCTTGTCGCCACCGGTAATCTCGGTGCGGGTCTTCTCGCTCACTTGCTTGCCCTTGAGCACAATCGACTCAAACTGGCGTTCCTCGCCCTTCTTGTCGCCCTTGTGCACATATTCGCGTTGCTGGATGGTGCTGATGGTGGGAGCATAGGTAGATGGGCGACCGATGCCGAGTTCCTCGAGCTTGTGCACCAGACTGGCCTCGGTGTAGCGCATCGGACTCTGGGTGTAGCGCTGCAATGCTGATATCTCACGACGCAGAAGCGGCTGACCCTCGGAAATCGGGGGAAGCATGCGTGAGCCTTCTGCATCCAACTGATCGTCGTCATCCGTTGACTCATGATATACCTTGATGAATCCGTCAAACTTCACCACCTCACCATTGGCCACAAACTGCTCGTCGAGTCCTGTGCCCGAGATATTTACTGTTGTCTTCTCAATCTCGGCATCAGCCATCTGACTGGCTATGGTGCGCTTCCAAATCAGTTCGTAGAGACGTTTCTCCTGTGAGCGGCCCTCGATGGTTGTGGCCGACATATCCGTAGGACGGATGGCTTCGTGAGCCTCCTGAGCACCCTTCGACTGGGTGTGGAACTGGCGAGGTTTGCTATATTTCTCTCCCCACAGATTGCATATTTCCTCCTTACTGCCATTGATACACAAGGCTGAAAGGTTGACAGAGTCGGTACGCATGTAGGTGATCTTTCCGTTTTCGTACAAATGCTGTGCAATGGTCATCGTCTGAGATACGGTGAACCCCAACTTGCGGGCTGCCTCCTGCTGAAGTGTGGAGGTGGTGAAAGGAGGTGCGGGAGAACGCTTCAGCGGTTTCTTGCTCACTGAATCGGCCTTGAACTCAGCCTTCTCACATTTCTCGAGGAAAGCCAACACCTCATCGCGACTCTTGAATCGCACTGGCAACTCGGCCTTCACCTCGGACATGGCTCCCTCCTTGTCCTCAATGGCAAAGATGGCACTCACCCTGTAATATGACTCACTCTTGAAATTCTGGATTTCCCTTTCGCGCTCAACGATAAGACGTACGGCAACACTCTGCACGCGTCCGGCCGAGAGAGCGGGCTTTACCTTGCGCCACAACACGGGAGACAACTTGAATCCCACAATACGGTCGAGAACACGACGTGCCTGTTGGGCATTGACAAGATTCATGTCAATATGTCTCGGATTCTTGATGGCCTCCAATATAGCGGGCTTGGTGATTTCATGGAACACGATGCGGCTCGTCTTCTTCTCGTCGAGACCGAGCACCTCACAGAGATGCCATGAGATAGATTCTCCCTCACGGTCCTCATCGGATGCCAACCATACCTTTTCGGCACTCTTGGCATTTGCTTTCAGTTCCTTAACCACCTTCACCTTCTCCTCGGGTATCTCGTAGGAGGGCTGCAAGGTGTCCATATCTATACTGATTTCCTTTTTCTTCAAGTCCCTGATATGACCATAGCTCGACATGACCTTAAAGTCATCGCCCAGAAACTTTTCTATCGTCTTCGCCTTGGCAGGAGACTCTACTATTACAAGATTTTTCTGCATAATCCTATGTACGTTTTAAAATTTGGGTGCAAAAGTAAGCAAAAAACTTTCTACCACCTTATATTATAGGAATAATTTTATGTTTTTTAAGGTTTCACAATGTAAATTTGGAATATATAGTGTATATAAATGAAGAGTGAAGCCTGCCATCGACGAAGTCAAAGTGAAGCGAATAAAAGACATATGCCTGGAACTTGAGTACTCCAAAATAGTGCGAAAAGACTATTGTCTTGAACTCCATTAAACCCCCTGAAATCCTTGAACTGAATACTAACAGAATTAGCTGCAATATATAAAAATCATAAAAAAATTAGCAATTATTCCTATATCTCATTTTTTTTTCTTACTTTTGCAACGTGAAATTGCAAAGTCAAGATTACAAAACATATACATTAAAGAAACAAACTATGGATTTAGTTCAGAAAATCATCGAGCGCGCTAAAAGCAACAAGCAGCGCATCGTACTCCCCGAAGCCACCGAGGAGCGCACGTTAAGAGCAGCAGACAGAGTTCTGGCTGACGAGGTGGCCGACCTTATCCTCATCGGTAATCCCGACGAGGTGCACAAATTGGCCAAGGAATGGGGACTGACCAATATCGACAAGGCAACATTAATCGACCCCGAAAACAATCCCAAGGCCGAGGAATATGCCACATTGCTCGCAGAACTGCGCAAGAAGAAGGGCATGACCATCGAACAGGCACGAGAATTGGTGAAGAACCCGCTCTACCTGGGATGTATGATTATAAAGACCGAAGGTGCTGACGGACAGATCAGTGGTGCGTTGAGCACTACGGGTGACACTCTGCGTCCTGCATTGCAGATTATCAAGTGTGCTCCGGGCATCTCTTGTGTGAGCGGTGCGATGCTGCTCATCACCGACAAACCACAATATGGTGAGGAGGGTATCCTCGTCATGGGTGACGTTGCCGTTACTCCTATGCCGGATGCTTCTCAGTTGGCACAGATTGCCGTATGTACAGCACAGACAGCAAAGAGCGTTGCCGGTTTCGAAGAGCCTCGCGTCGCTATGCTGAGTTTCTCTACCAAGGGAAGTGCCAGTCACGAGGTGGTAGATAAGGTGGTGGAGGCTACTCGCCTTGCCAAGGAACTCGACCCGACATTGCAAATCGACGGTGAACTTCAGGCTGACGCGTCACTCGTTCCTTCTGTTGGCGAGAAGAAGGCTCCCGGAAGCAAGATTGCAGGTCATGCCAACGTATTGGTTGTGCCTTGCCTTGAGGTGGGTAACATCTCATACAAACTGGTAGAGCGTCTTGGTGGTGCCACTGCCCTCGGACCAATCCTCCAGGGTATCGCACGTCCGGTGAACGACCTGTCGAGAGGTTGCTCGGTAGATGACATCTACAAGATGGTGGCAATCACGGCTTGTCAGGCAATGGACGCGAAGAAGAATTAAAAGATTGATAGATTGAAAAATAAAATATTAAAGTTCACTATTCATTTATGAAGATTTTAGTGCTCAACTGTGGAAGCTCATCAATCAAGTATGCGCTCTACAACATGGACACCAAGGAGGTAATGACCTCCGGAGGTGCAGAGAGAGTAGGATTGGACGGTGCATTCGTCAAGGTTAAACTGGCTA
>CALZMK010000125.1 GCA_945788545.1 uncultured Prevotella sp. | reverse complement strand
AGGACACATGGAATATGGACATGGACGCAGTGAGAGACGAGGTGCTGAAACGTCAGGAGCACGTAGGCGAACTTGATTTGAAATCACTTAATTAAATGAACGACCGATTATGAAAAAGATATTTTATCTATTGACAATGGTTGTGGCTGTGATGACAGTGTCGTCGTGCAGCAACGAGCAGGAAGATTTCTTCAACGACTCTTCCGCCAACAGGGCTAATGCCGAAATCAAGAATACCATCGATGTGCTCTGTTCGGCTTCCAACGGATGGATTATGCAGTATTTCCCTGGCGAACCCGAGACATGGGGCGGTTATAACATGTTGGCTAAGTTTGATGCCGACGGCAAGGTGACCGTTGCCAACGAGGTGTCGTTTGCCGACTATACCGAGACCAGTTATTTTAGCGTGAAGCAGAGTGCAGGTGTGATGCTGTCGTTTGACACATACAACAATCTCTTCCACGTGTTCAGCGACCCCTCGGCTCCTTTGGCAGGCGACCAAGGTTCGGGAATGGAGGGCGACTACGACTTCAGTGTCATGTCGGCAACCAAGGAAAAGGTGGTGCTCAAGGGCAGAAAGCGTGGCACTTATCTTGAGCTCACGCCTATGCCTACCGACATATCTTGGGAGGATTATCTTAATAAGCTGACAGCAGTGAAGAACGATATGCTCTCGCTGAAATACACCATCGACATCAATGGCAAGCAATTGGTGGCATCTCCTAATCGCCGTACGTTAAAGGTGAGCACAACCGACGAGGATGGTAACGCCAAGACCATCACCATCCCCTACGTGTTCTGCACTGATGGTATCAAGACCTACATGCCTGTGAATGTTGATGGAGTGGAGATTACCGGCTTTAAGTATTCTGCCGACGGCACTTACGAGGCTGACAATGGCAGTGGAGTAGTGCTCAAGCAGGTGGCACAGCCACTCAATCAGTTGCTCATTGGCTATCAGTGGTTCTGCTATTTCCCCGACATGGGAACATACGGTCAGATTGCATGGAACTATTTCCATCAGGGACTCAATGAGATTGGTGATGAGTTGATATATGGTCTTATAGGAACATTCAATGGACGTTTTGGATTCCACTTCGCCAGTCTTGCTTCCGACGGAAATGACTACAGTGGAGGTTTGAACATGGATGTCACACTGATAGGTGATGACAAGGTGTCGATGCAGTTCAACCAGAGCGGATATGGCAGTGGAGCATGGTATTATCAGAATGCCAAGATGGATTTTGCCCTGTATCCTTTCGGTCATAACAAGGCGAAGACATTCACCATCACCACCGACAATCCCAAGATGCCTTCTTATCTGATACTTAGTGACAACGACGACAGCCGTAATGTCATCAAGCTCAGCTATAACGTAGTCTATTTCCCGTTCCTGACGGAATAGGGCTATCCCTTATCATTCACTTGACAACTGAATGCCCTATTCAGTTGTCAAGTGAATACCCTATTCAGTTAGCAAGTGAATGCCCTATTCAGTTGTCCTTACGATGCCCTGTTCTTATATCATTACGATGCCCTATTCTTATGACATAAGGATAGGCATTCTTGCATATACCCCTATACTATATTTTTGTGATTTTACTGTCACCTCTGTCACCATAGGGCTTAAATATCTAATATACAATGTGTTAAGTGGTGGCAGAAGAGGTGACAGAAGGGTGACAGAGGTGACAGTAAACGCAGAAAAATAGCGAAAATTGCAGTAAAAACGCTTAAAAATGAAGCATAAATGCCAAAAATGTGCTATAAATAGGTGAAATATTAATCAAATTGTGGGCATATTAAGCAAAACTGCGTAATAATTCTATCCAAAATGGCAGATACCATCCGCTGTAGGGTCTTACCTCGTGTAAGACCGCCCGCCGTAAATGCTTTCTCGTCAAGCCGCAGGCGAGAGGCCTGCGCTCCCAGTGGCATCCGCAGCCGAAAATCAATAGAAAAAACAACAATTGTAGGGAAATCTATAACAATTTAAAAGAAAATAAGAAGATTTTCTATAATTTCTTTTGTTATTTCAAAATTATTGTTTACCTTCGCAGCAGTTAATATAACAATTTGACAATGAAGTACCCTATAGGAATACAAAGCTTTGAGCAAATTCGCGAGGATGGATTTGTATATGTTGACAAGACAGCATTGATTTATGACCTTGTCACTAACGGAAAAATATACTTTTTCAGTCGTCCGCGTCGCTTTGGCAAAAGTCTGCTCATCTCTACACTCGAGAATTTTTTTCTTGGGCGCAGAGATTTGTTCCGTGGTCTTGCCATAGATTCACTTGAAAAAGATTGGGCAGAGTATCCTGTGTTCCATTTGGATTTCAATGCCATAAACTTCATCAAGCCTAACGCCTTAGAAGAAGTTCTTATGGATTTTGTAGTGAAAGCTGAGAGGATGTACGGTATTGAGTCATCAAACTCTCAGTATGGACTCCGGTTCAAGGATGTTCTTGAAGCTGCGCACAATAAAACCGGACGACGTGCTGTAGTACTTATCGACGAATATGATAAACCATTGCTCGACGTTATGAATTGTGGCATTGCCTCGCCAGTGGTAGCTGGTGATATAAAGACACTCGAAGATTATAACCGCGAGGTTCTCAAGGGGTTCTACAGTGTTTTCAAGCTTGCTGACAAACACCTTCATTTTGTCCTATTGTCTGGTGTGACCAAGTTCTCTCAAATAAGTGTATTCAGTGGTTTCAACCAACCCAAGGACATCAGTGCTGATGGACGTTATGATGCACTTTGCGGTATAACAAAAGATGAACTGCTCACAGTGTTTAAGGAGCAGATTAAGGAATTGGGTGAGAAGAACAATATGACGGAGAGTGAGACTATTGAACGCCTGACCCGCAAATACGACGGGTATCATTTCAGCAAACAGATGACGGATGTTTTTAATCCGTTTAGCATACTTAATTGTCTTGACTCGCTCGACTTTCAGGACTATTGGTTCTCAACAGGCACACCAACTTATCTTATGCGTCTTTTGGCAGATAATCACGAGAATATCAACGAATTAGTGGGGAAGGAATATTCAGCCGCCGAGTTTGTGGATTATAAGGCTACCAAGCAGAAACCACTGCCGATGCTCTACCAAAGTGGTTATCTCACCATCAAAGGCTATGATCCAGACATGAACATTTATCGTCTTGATTTCCCTAATGAGGAGGTACGTAGTGGTATGGTGTCGCTTATAGCATCAGATTATTTCACTTCCGAAAACTATTCAGACTCTTGGATAGTTGATGTGACACGTTGTCTTAGGCGAGGCGAAATTGAAAAGTTTAAGCTCCAGCTCACATCATTATTGGCCAATATATCCTACCGATTCCATCGCAAGCAGGATGATCGTGAATGTGAGCGTCATTTTCAATATACTTTCTATCTCATTATGCAATTATTGGGGAAGTATAATACATATGTTGAAAAGGAGACAAGTCAAGGGCGGATAGACTGCGTGCTTGAGTGTCCCGACTATGTATATATCTTCGAGTTCAAGCTTAACTCAACGTCTGCTATAGCCCTTAAACAAATAGAAGATAAAGGTTATGCACTACCATACGCCTCTGACCCTCGAAAATTATATAAGGTAGGTATCAGTTTTTCATCAGATACTGGTACAGTGAATGACTATGATTATATCCCTAAGGCATAGCTCAGCGCTCCCAAGTGGCATCCGCAGCCGAAAATCAATAGAAAAAACAACAATTGTAGGGAAATCTATAACAATTTAAAAGAAAATAAGAAGATTTTCTATAATTTCTTTTGTTATTTCAAAATTATTGTTTACCTTTGTCCCCAATAAATAAAATGGCAATAATTATACATACGGTATTAAATTTATGCATATTAAATTTGCACCTCATGTATTGATTAAGAGAGAGAAAAAATAACATATTATTAATTTTAAATTTTAACATTATGAGAAAATTTTACTATTTATTTCTAACGATGCTTCTTGGCATGGTCGGAATGACGGCTAATGCAGCCCCAATTAACGTAACTGTTAAGGTTGATAAACCTGAAAATGTAAAAGTACAGTTAAACTGGGAAGATCAAACATTATCAGATGGACAGATTCAATTAAAGAAAGTTATGGTTCTTATCAATGTATATATATAATACCTAATACTGGTGTATATGCAAAGATAGAGAAGAATTTGAATGGAGAAAGAACTCTTTTGACTTCTAATTACATTTATCCTACCGCATCTGACGATGGTGCTGAGTATTCTGTAACTACAGCAACAGAAACGGATAGAACCGGACAATGTACCATTAATATTGATGAGCCAGGGACAGTTAGTTATGAGTTGTCTACCAATTATTCTCGTGGCACATTGTCAGAAAGTACTAATGTAATAAATTATATTCCAGGCTTTGATGTAATTTCGTTTATGCCAGTCACATACGGAAATATTATTTATTCAGCAAAATCAAATGATGTTCTTTTGGAAAAGAATCAATATGATAATTTTACTAAGAGTCTTGATGGTGCTTCCACTCAAATTGACATTCAGTATTCAGCCCCCGCAGATGCAAAACAAAAAGTTACAATATCTTATGTAGATGAAAGTAAGGCTGACGGATTTATTACAAAAGTTTTAGTAAATGATGAGGAAATCTCAAAGGAACTATATTTGTCAAAAAGAGGCTTTGAGGTTGCATGGGGTGCAGTTGTTATGATTTATGGTGATGTGTCGAATTATAAGGTAGCTAATAATACTATTAAGATTAATGACATAGATTCTTATTTCTCTGGTTCTATAAGATTTAATGCAACTGAAGATAAAAATATTGTTATTGATGCAGAAAAGTATGCACAGATAAATGCAAAATTAATAATAGATAATATTGATAATGTTATTATTTCAAGAAATAATGAAACGATAGAAGGTCTTACTTCTGGAGAAAATGACATTTTAGTTAATGAGCAATATAATACGATAGTTATTAAACCTTCTGCAGATGGTAAAATTAAGTCTGTAAAAGCAAATAATCAAGAAATTACAGAGTCTTATCCTGGATCAGGATATTCAATAACTATTACAGAAGGTATGACCATTAATGTAGAAACTGAAGTTATTGAGCGCAACAATAAACTTATTGTTTACATTGATGATTTATCTTGTGCATCTTATGGTTATAGTATTTCAATTGGCAGTTATCCAAATAGCAGGACTTTAACTGTACAAAGTGGATATAATGTATTTAGTTTCGCTAATGATGAAGTGTTCAATGCATCATTCTATACAAATGGAAGTTATTTTTCATATAGGAATGGTGAGCAAGTGAATTCAATTTATGAAACTGTTTTAGTTGATGGTGACGTATTTAAGTTCTTCCTTGCTTCTACAGCAGCTCCCACCGCTAACGATGTAACATTCACCTTGTCAGGTGATGAGTTAACTGCTTCGGATGTTACTGTAACATACGACAGAGTTAAGACATTGTCAGATTTGACAGCAGGTCTTTCTGCTTTTGCAGGAACTGAGGTCTCTATCTCTGCAAATAATAA
>CALZMK010000124.1 GCA_945788545.1 uncultured Prevotella sp. | reverse complement strand
GGAGCGCCTGAAGATGCTCGAAATCGTGGAGAGCAACAATAATCGTCTGCTCAGTCTGATCAACGAGATACTCGACTTGTCGAGAGTGGAGTCAGGAGAGATACAGATGAAGAAGGCTCCCGCCAACCTCACTGAGATGTGCGCCAACATAAAGCAGATATTCAAGTTCCGCTGTCCCGAGCAAATAAAGTTGGTGGCTGAGATACCTCAAAAAACTGTTATTCTCAACACCGACATCAATCGCATTACACAGGTGTTCTGCAATCTCATCAGCAATGCTCTCAAGCATACTGTCAATGGTAGCATCACCTTTGGTTACCAAGTGTCAGAGGACGAAAAGTTCATCACGATGAAAGTGGCTGACACTGGTTCGGGAATCGACCCCAAGGACATCGACTCCATCTTCCAAACCTATGTTTCCAAGGATGCCGAGCAGCAAAACGGCTACGGTCTTGGTCTGCCTCTCAGCAAGATTATCGTGGAGAAGTTGGGAGGGCATATCTCCGTCAGCTCAGAACTTGGCGTGGGTTCCACATTCACATTCACCTTCCCCTTCGACGGATCGTACGCTGGCAACAACACCACCTCCAAACCATGCTTCACCATCTCGCGCACACTCAGGGCGAAACCTGAGGTTGATATCAGCAAGATGAAACTCATACTTGTGGCTGAGGACGAGGAATGTAACTATGAACTCATACAGAGCGTGCTCAACAATCGCTATCGCTTGCTCCGTGCTCGCAACGGCATTGAAGCTGTGACCCTCAACGAGGAAGAGCATCCCGACATGATCTTGATGGACATACGTATGCCCGAGATGAACGGTCTCGACGCCACCCGCATCATCAAGGAAATTAATCCCTCCACACCTATTTTGGCACTTAGTGCCTACGCCTTTGAGGACAGTATCCAAGAGGCACGCGACGCCGGCTGCAACGAGTTTATCTCCAAGCCGTTCAAGGTGGAGCACCTTATCGACACTATTGAGAAATACATTTAACACAAATAGATATGGGAAAACTTGCAGTGAAAAGATATGTATCCCTGATGATGCTGATTCTCCAATTGGTGGTCAGCATCTTCACTATAGTGGGATTGTTTGGCGGCGACTCGTCACCAGTGGGTAATATGGCTTCGGCGATGTGTGTGTATGTATTGCCAGTGTTTATCATCGCCAATATCCTGATGTTGGTTTATTGGCTGATTATGCGCCATTGGTTTATCGCCCCCATCCCCTTGATCACGATATTATGCATCATATATAGGAACAATTTTCCAACCAGGCCTGTTCCAGTCAGACAATAACACGGGTTCAGGCATAAAGGTCGCCTCCTACAATGTCGCCCGCTTCGGCCGTGCCGCCACTGGATTCATTGCCCAGGACGTGCTGGCAGAGATGAAGCGCGAAAATGTGGATGTCTTCTGCATACAGGAATACACCAATGTCAGTGGCGACAAGAAGGTGAGCGACATCTATCGCGAATACTTTCCATATGTAGCGATTGGAAGGGAAGACATGGCAATCTATAGCCGATATCCTATTACGGGGTCGAAAGCCATATTGTTTGAGCAAACAAACAACAGTGCGATGTGGGCAAACATCAATGTCAATGGCAAGTCGGTGAGAGTGTTTAATGTCCACCTTGAGACTACGGGATTCAGCCGTACTCTTCATCAGGCAGTAAAGATGCAAAGTAAGGGTGTCAAGGTTGAGGACAATGCACTCATCAATGCCATTTATGGCAACTACACCCTCGGAATGATTGTGCGTGCCGGTCAGGCCAATATGGTGGCAATGGAAATGCGCGACTCCAATCTTCCGTGCATAGTGACTGGCGACTTCAATGATGTACCCTACTCCTACGTATATAACACGATGATGGGTGAAAACATGGTTGACGGTTTTAAGGAATGTGGCAAGGGGTTCATGTCAACCTATCGTGGAAAGAAACCGGTACGTATCGACTATATCTTGCATGACAAGTCACTCAGCGGAACGTCATACTACACAAGGGATCTCACCTACTCCGACCACATACCGGTGTTCATGACAATAGGACTATAAAGAAAAACAATTATGGAATATAAAAAAGGTGCAGTGTTTTTTACTGCACCTTTTATTTATCTATTATTTTTCTATTTCTTAATCTTACTCAAGATCTCATTGTTAAGATAATCTTTTCCTAATACCACCCATGCACATGAGAGTGCAAAGCCTAAGAACGTCCAGATTATCATTACCTTCTTTCTACTGTTGTCAGGTAACAACGGCACAGAAGCCGGTTGGATAACGGCAAACACCGGTTTCTCGTCAATCAGCTTACCGCGAGCAGCCTCAGCCTGCAGTTTCATCTGTGAATAAACCTGCGATGCGATATTCAGCTCATTCGACAACCTTGTACCCTCAGAGATAGCTGCATTAAGAATCAGACCTCGGTTGTGGTCCTGATAGTAGGCATATGCCCTACTGGCCTTGAGATATGCCTGATAACTCTCGTCGGCAATCTTCTGATAGTTGGCAAGGTCCTCTCGGGCCTTTCTTGTTCTATACTCCGTGATATACTCCTTAAGATTGCGGCACACTGTGTCGGCAACAATAGCGGCAATGACAGGATTGTCCATGGTAACACTAATGGTTGTCTCTCCCGTCTTCTTATCCACTTCGGCCACTATCGACTTGTTAAGCGCAGCGACCACTTTACTTTGTTTCTTTGTAAGACGGAATACATCTACCTTGTCAGATGTTTCCAGGCTATCCGTGGCAAATAATGAGAGTATTGGCTTTACGATAATTCCCGTCAGGGAGAATCTCTCGCGAGTCATGTATCCAATAAGAGTGGTGTCAATCTCCTCCTCTTCATCAGTGACACGGATGTCAAACAACTTTGTCACGAAAGGGGTAGATGCCACAACCTCGGGATAAACAGTCACATTATATGCGTCGGCAGAAGCACCACCTATGGCTCCGCCAAGGCCCAACATACTCGTAACACTGCTCAACGTGGAAGACGAACTTGATTTACCCAACTCCGGTACGAGAGTAACCGTACTGGTATATACCTTTGTGGTCAATAGGGCGGCTATCAATCCAATTACCATAAAGCCTGCAGTCACCATCATGATGAATTTCTTACCAGCCCATGCCTTCTGTGCAAGGCCTACCCAATCAGTAGGTTCTCCTGCCGGTTGACCAGGCCTTGCCATATTCTTTTTTTCCTTCTCTACCTCAAGAAGTACTTCTTTTAGTTCATTCTTGTCCATCTCGATATCCTTTATTTCATTGCATTAATTAACGAAGCGATCACTGCAAGCATAGACACAGATGTAGTCACAGTAGAAAGCGATGTGGCAAGATTCCACTGGCTTCTGCCCTTCTGCGGCACAATGATCTTCGAACCACCGACAATGTCCTTGGCCTTGGCTTTCTTGCCCAACTCCTTTATATGTCCGTTGGGATAAAGGATGAATGTACCACTCTTGCGTGCTCTCTCGGCATATCCTCCTGCCTCGTTGATATAGTCCTTCAGCTTCATCTTCGGGTCATAGACCACTGAGTTTGGCTTGCGCACCGATCCTGATACACTCACCGTGTTCATATACTGAGGCACTACGATTACGTCGCCCTCCTGAAGTACAGGGTCGATAGCTGAATGGGGATTCTCCATAATCTCCTTCAAGTTGATACCCACAGAATAAGTGCGAGATACAGTGGGCACAACGATTGAGTCGTTGCCCGAAATCTGGTTGTTGCTTTTCACCATAGCCATCAGTTCCTGGGCCTGCTTGTATTCCTCGGGAGTCATCTGTCGCTCGAGTCTTGCACCATCGATATAGGCAAACTCGGTAAGACCTCCAGCCTTCTCGATAACATCCGACAGACGCTCGTTGCGCACGTTAAGGGCATAGTCACCTTCAAACTCAACCTCACCGGCTACAGAAACGTTTATCTTTTCGGAGTATCCAGGAGAACGTCTTACAAACACCTGATCGTATGGCTCAAGAACGAATCCAGGATCTCCCTCTACCACAAATCCTTCCTTCACACCGAATGTGTATGTCTTGGCTATCTCCTTCTGCTTCTTAGTTCCCTTCTTGTCGATAATGCGACGAGTGACATCCACTCTCACCGTTGAGGCCGACTCTGTCAATCCACCTGCCATGATAATAAGATCCTCAAGTTTGGTATTGGCTGCAAACGGGAATATGTTGGGGTTATACACCTCACCTCGTATTTCAAGTGTACCCTTCGACTCCAGGTCATACTTGCTCGGAATGAACAGTACGTCGTTCTTCTGAAGAGTGACATCAGGTTCTGTTCCGTCCAAGATAGCCTTCACGTTAAGGGCAATCACTTCGAGAGTCTTGTCATCGTTTTCCCTGTGCAACACGGCTCTGTTGGTGAATGCATATTCCAGCAGTCCGTCAGCTCTTTGGATAAGGTCGCGCACTGTCTGTATATCCTTACCTAATTCATAGTATCCAGGGCGATAAACAGCACCCTTCACCTCGATACGGTTGTCATAGCGGTCGAGAATCTCGCCTACGCTCACAACGTCGCCATCCTTCACCTTGAACACACCAAAATTCATGTCATCCACTGTAGCCACAGTCCTTTCCTTGGAATTATTGCGGTCAACAGTCACTGAGCCTCTATATGCATCATTTGAGAATCCACCAGCAAAACCGATAAGTGTTCTGATAGACTCAGAACTCTTCATCTCATAGTACATCGGACGCTTCACCTTACCCTTAATCAGCACCAATGCCTCATAGGGACTCGCGAGAATAACGTCGCCTTCCTGAAGTCGAATATCTGAGTGAGAACGTCCGTTGATGATATAATCATATACATCGACGGTGGCAACTGTTCGGCCTCCACGCACCACCTTGATATTACGCAAACTACCCATTCGGCTCATACCGCCTGCCTTATACAAGGCATGGAATACTGTTGAGAATGAAGACAGTGCGTAAGTTCCAGGGCGTGCCACCTCACCCATGATGTTTACCTGTATTGTGCGAATCTGACCAAGACTAACCTTCACGTTTGTGCTCAGGTTGACATTTGATGAAGCCATACCGGAATAAATCTGACTCAGTTTGGCCTTGATACGGTTGGATGCAGCCTGCACGGTCAATCCGTTGACATTAATCGGTCCTACATTAGGGATTGAGATATATCCGTCTGGAGTCACCTTCTGGGTTATGTTAGCCTCACTGGCGCCCCATACCTCGATCTGCAACTGGTCGCCAGGACCAAGTCTATAGTTCACTGGTGTCGCGATGTTCATGCTTGGTTCGAATGTCAAGTTGGCAGTGCGGAAGATGTCGCGTCCGAATACCTTGATACCGCCCTCTGGTCCATCCACATTCAAGTCATTGCTTTGTGCGGGAGCCTTGTCCTCAGCCTGTTCTGGGTTTACGCGTTGCGTATCTACATTGCTGTTACCCTTACTTGCCACAGCGTTTTTCTTCTGCTGCTCATACTTGTCCTTAATACGTTGCAACTGGGAGGTGGACACTCCGCGCGCCACAAGTTCCTTGTAGAGCGTCTGT
>CALZMK010000123.1 GCA_945788545.1 uncultured Prevotella sp. | reverse complement strand
CAACTTTATCTCATTGCCATCATTACGCAGATACCCCTCATCTGCAAGGTCGAAGTTGCTGTAATATTTTACGCCCTCCTCAAGAGGTTTTTCTAATTCGTGCAATGTAAGTTTCATGGTGTTGAGAGTATCACCTTTGAAACTATTGAAATAAATGCCAATGTAACACTTGTCTGCTATATAGTTACCCCATTCGTCTTTTTCACACTTGATACTGTCTTCCTTGGGAGAGGAATAGAAGATTGTCTGCAGGACACTCAATTGAGACGAGAAACTGCTTTCGATGTACGAACCAGTCTCAGTGTCCTTGACATGCCCTATATATGGATATATACTCGATGCCAATACAGAGTCAATTGTCATTGACCTTGTACTGACACCGAAAGTATCTGTGAGCAGTTGAAATTTGTCTGCTGTATGCGTTAATGAGTCTCCTAATGTATCTGTAGTATCGTCGCATGCCGTTAATCCCAAATACATGAAGGCAGCTACGAGTATTATACGTATTTTCATCTAATTAGAGGTATTAATTATTAATTCTTGTCTCTTAATTCTTAACTCTAAATTCTTAATTTGTCATCACTCTTCCCCACAGATGCCATCAAAAAAGTCCTTGTATGCTGCCTTATAGTCTTCGCCAGGATACCTTAATACTGGTATGCCCTTACCTTCTGCATATTCCACAAGCGACGGATCCACTGCCGACCCTGCTTCAATAATCCCATCAGAATAATCGATAGCTATTTTTGAAAGGGAATTAAAGTCGAGCTGTTCGGGATAAACCGAGAGTACCTCTGCATTAGCATCGCGGAACTCAATAAAATGGCGCAGATTTGTACCGAAATCACCGTCAATGTCCTTATTGAACAATGATGTAACAACCTTGACATTAGAGAATGAAGGTTCATCTCTATATGCTGTCTTGATATACAGAGGTACTATTGCACTCATCCATCCCTGACAATGAATAACATCAGGAATCCAGCGCAACTTTTTCACCGTTTCCAAAACACCACGCGCGAAGAAGATAGCTCTCTCTCCGTTGTCTTCATAATCAGCCCCATTATCATCCTTGCCCATCAGACGTTTAGTAAAGTAGTCATCGTTATCGATGAAATAGACTTGGATTCTTGTTTGCGGAATTGATGCAACCTTGATAATCAATGGATGGTCTGTCTCATTGATGATAAGATTCATTCCAGAAAGGCGAATCACTTCGTGCAACTGTCCACGTCGCTCGTTGATATTACCCCACTTGGGCATGAAGGTACGAATATCAGAACCCTTCTCCTGCAGTAACTGCGGGAGATTTTTTCCCATTGCGGACATTTCGCTTTCGGAGACATATGGAGAAATCTCCTGGTTGATGAATAATATTTTCTTTGCCATAAATATATGATTTGACACTGCAAAGATACGATTTTTTTTCCAAAAAACGGCATTTTCTTTTGATTTTTGCTAAAAATAAACTTTTATTTGGTATATTTTTGGTATATTTCTTCCATATTTGACAAAAATTGTGTTATTTTGCACCCGATTTCAGCCATTAAGGCTATAATACATGTAATAAAGATGAAAGTATTTAGCAAGATTGCAGAACTTCAAAACGCATTATTCGATGCTCGTAAAGAAGGAAAGACCATTGGTCTCGTACCCACAATGGGAGCGCTTCACGAAGGTCACGCCTCATTGGTTAGACGCAGTGTGGCCGACAATGACATCACCGTTGTATCTGTGTTTGTCAATCCCACTCAATTCAACGACAAGAATGACCTAAAGAATTACCCCCGCACATTAGATGCCGACTGTCGTTTGTTGGATGAGTGTGGAGCCGACTATGTCCTTGCCCCGACTGTTGAGGAGATGTACCCCACTCCCGACAACCGGCAATTTGAATATCCCCCCGTATCTACTGTTATGGAGGGGGCTCATCGTCCTGGGCATTTCAACGGAGTGTGCCAAGTGGTCAGTCGTCTGTTCTATATCGTCCGCCCCGGTAAGGCATATTTCGGCGAAAAAGACTGGCAGCAGATAGCAGTTATAAAGGCAATGGTAAAGCATCTGGGAATTAATGTCACTATTGTTGAATGTCCTATTATTAGGGATTCCGATGGTCTCGCCCGTTCGAGCCGCAACACATTGCTTTCCCCCGATGAGAGGGCTATAGCTCCCAATATCTACAAGGCGTTAAGCGAAAGTGTGAAATATGCAAAGTCTCATTCACTTAAGGACACTCACGACAAGGTTGTCGCCGACATCAATGCTATCGACGGACTTGATGTTGAATATTTCTCAATTGTCAACGGTGACACATTGCAAGATGTAAATCAATGGGAAGACTCTGACTATATTGTTGGTTGTATTACGGTATATTGCGGTAAGACTCCCATCAGACTTATTGACCATATTAAATACAAGGGATAAGAGAAAAAATTATGTTGATAGAAGTATTAAAGTCAAAACTGCACTGTGTGACAGTCACAGAGGCCAACCTCAACTATATGGGCAGTATCACCATTGACGAGGACTTGCTCGACGCTGCTGACATGATACCCGGTCAGAAAGTACAGATTGTTGATAACAACAATGGAGAGAGGTTTGAGACCTATATCATCAAGGGTGAACGAGGCAGCGGATGTGTATGTCTCAATGGCGCCGCTGCACGCAAGGTACAAGTGGGCGACGTATGTATCATCATCGCCTATGCACTCATGGATTTTGAGGAAGCAAAGACATTCCAGCCTCGCGTAGTATTCCCCGAGAATAACAAGATTGTGAAGTAATATCCCTCATACTACAAAATAAATCCCGAGACATCGTGTGTCCCGGGATTTATTGTTTTTATTCGATGACCACAAGTGGGTCGCCTTCCATAACAGTCTGTCCAGGCTGTACGAGGATAGCTGTCACCTTTCCGCCCTTCTCGGCATCCAAGTTATTAGCCATCTTCATTGCCTCAAGAACGACAACAGTATCGCCTTCGGCAACAGTATCGCCTTCAGCTACCTTGATCTCAGTGATAACACCTGGAAGCGGAGCCTTAACGGCATTCTGGGCATTTGCCTTAGATGCTGTAGCACCAGACGAAGCAGGAGCTGCGGCGGGAGCTACGGGTCTTACTACAGGTTTCGGTTTCTCTGGTTCCTTCTCAGGTTCCATCTCCACCTTATACTGCTCACCGTTAACTGTGACGTCAGCCACATTCTCCACGATGTCGCCGATGGCTACCTTATACTCCTTGCCATCGATGGTATATTTGTACTCTTTCATCTTATAAATTTTTTGATGGCAGCGGGGTCATGCTCAAGGCATAACCATTCCATTGCGTATTGCGCTCGTTGATGGTGATGACACCAGTTATCTTATCGTGCACATTATTGCCCATAAATTCATGCAAGGCAAGCGCAATGGCTGCATACACGTTTTTGTCTTCTTTCATAATAATTACATTGGTATGTTACCATGCTTCTTGGCAGGCAGCGACTCGCGCTTGGTGGCGAGCTGAGCCAAACCACGGCATATGCGGAAGCGGGTGTTGCGAGGCTCGATCACATCGTCGATATATCCATACTTCGCTGCCTGATAAGGAGTTGCGAACAAGTCGTTGTACTCCTCCTCCTTCTCGGCGAGGAATGCCTGTACGTCCTCTCCTGCTTCCTTCTTGGCCTTAGCTTCCTTGGCACAGAGCACTGCCACTGCACCCGAAGCACCCATAACGGCAATCTCTGAAGATGGCCATGCATAGTTAAGGTCGGCACGCAACTGCTTGCAACCCATAACGATGTGGCTACCGCCATAGCTCTTGCGCAATGTGATAGTGATCTTTGGCACTGTAGCCTCTCCGTAAGCATAGAGCAACTGTGCTCCGTGGAGAATGACTGCATTGTACTCCTGACCTGTTCCGGGAAGGAATCCTGGAACGTCAACGAGGCTGACAATTGGAATGTTGAAAGCGTCGCAGAAACGCACAAAGCGAGCACCCTTGCGGCTGGCGTTAACGTCGAGCACACCTGCATATACTGAAGGTTGGTTGGCTACGATACCAACGCTCTGACCATTAAAGCGGGCAAAGCCGATGATAATGTTGCGGGCAAACTTAGGCTGGATCTCGAAGAACTCACCGTCATCTACAATACCAGCAATCACCTTATACATATCGTAAGCCTCGTTACCATTATCGGGGATAATCTCGTTGAGTGCATCCTCAAGACGGTCGATAGGATCCTCGCACTTCTTGCGTGGAGCTGTTTCCATATTATTAGAAGGAATATATGAGAGCAGAGTCTTAATCATCTGCAATCCTTCCTCCTCAGTCTTAGCTGTGAAGTGAGTTACACCGCTCTTTGAAGCATGCACACTGGCACCACCAAGATGCTCCTGGTCGATGTCCTCGCCTGTCACTGACTTTACAACCTTCGGACCGGTAAGGAACATGTATGATGTGTTCTCCATCATCAGTGTGAAGTCGGTAAGGGCAGGAGAATAAACTGCACCACCTGCACATGGACCAAAGATACCACTAATCTGTGGTATCACACCAGATGCAAGGATGTTGCGCTCGAAAATCTCACCATAACCGGCGAGAGCGTTGATACCTTCCTGGATACGTGCACCACCAGAGTCATTGATACCGATGACAGGAGCACCCATCTTCATAGCCATATCCATTACCTTGCAAATCTTCTGAGCCATAGTCTCAGAGAGAGAACCACCGTTCACTGTAAAATCCTGGGCGAAGATAAATACCAGGCGACCGTCGATAGTACCCGAACCGGTAACGACTCCGTCGCCGAGATACTGCTTCTTCTCCATACCGAAGTTGGTGCAACGGTGGAGTTTGAACATGTCATATTCCTCGAAGCTGCCTTCGTCCAGAAGCATATTAATACGCTCACGTGCTGTGT
This sequence comes from uncultured Prevotella sp., assembly GCA_945788545.1. The sequence continues at coordinate 687 of CALZMK010000123.1, read as the reverse complement.
ATTTGCCACGAGCATGCTGCTTCTCGATAGCCTTTTCGCCGCCACCGATACGCGCAGTCTCGCGCTTCTCGATAAGCTGCTTGATTTTTTCTAATTGTTTGCTCATTTTATTCTTTAATGTTTTAATTTTTTAATTTTTTAATTTCATCAAGCCTCCAGCTTGATGACCTCAGTGCTCGCAAAGCTCGGTGAGTATGCCCTCGGTTGACTTCGGGTGGAGGAATGCGATGTTGAGATTCTCTGCACCCTTGCGCGGAGCCTTGTCAATCAGGCGTACGCCCTTCTCGTCACACTCTGCCAATGCATTGGCAACTCCGTCCTCAATACAGAAAGCCACGTGGTGAACACCGTGGTTGCCCTTGTCGAGCCACTTCTGGATAGTACTCTCGGGAGATGTCGGTTCAAGCAGTTCCAACTTCACCTCGCCACACTTAAGGAATGCGGTCTTCACCTTCTGGTCGGCCACTTCCTCTATTGCATAACACTTCAATCCCAGTACATTTTCAAAGTACGGGAGTGATTCTTCAATACTCTGGACTGCTATGCCCAGATGCTCAATGTGAGAAATCTTCATATACTTATGTTTTTAACATTAATACTGTCTCGCGTATATAGGTCTATTTAGACGTTGCAAAGGTAGGAATTATTCTTCGAACTTGCAAAGATTGTGTTGAAAATATTGTTAAA